>PMSZ01000498.1 GCA_003168235.1 Acidobacteriaceae bacterium | reverse complement strand
AGGTTGGTGCCGTCGGATTCCATGGTGTAGATCTGCGGCAAACCGGTGCGTCCGCTGACGAAGGCAATCTGACTTCCGGTCTTACGATTCCAAGTGGGCGAAACGTCGGGACCTTTGTCGCTGGTCAGACGGCGCGAGTTGCCTCCGGAACCATCGATCACCCAGATATTGGGATAGCCATTGCGCGAAGATGAGAACGCGAGCTTGCCATCAGGCGACCACGATGGCGAAAGATTCATGCCGCCAAAACGCGGAAAGGCCACCATGCGGTTGAGATCGAAGGAATACATCATGATTTCCCAACCGCCTTTGTTGATGGAACTGAAGGCCAGGCGCGAACCGTCGGGCGAGATACGCGGCGAGAGCGAGATGCTTCCCGCGCGCGTGAGTTGCTGCTGGTTGGCGCCGTCGTAGTCCATCATCCAGACTTCTTTGTGCCCGGTGCGCTCGCTGATGAAATAGATTTTGGTTTCGGCGATTCCTTGCACGCCGCCACCGAGGCGAAAGATAATCTCGTCGGCAAAGCGATGCGCGATTACGCGGACGGCGTCGCCGGTTGCATTATCGGCATATTGCTTGCCGAGCACTTGAGGTGACGCCTGATTTTTCACGTCATAGAGCCAGCCTTGCACCGTGACTTTGCCAGAGGCCGCTCCGAGATTGCCGAACGCGAGCATGGAAGTGTTGGGCGGCGGGGAATTCCACGCCGAAAAATTGACGTCGGAAGGTTGACCCGGCTCCTGCAACGGATAGAAGCTTTTTGAAACGAGATCGAAGATACCTGCATTTTCGAGGTCGTTCCAGAGTACGTCGTTGAAGGTCTTCAGCAGCTCGGCATTCTTGGCGTCGGAGGTCGAGGGCTTGAAATCGGCGGCAGCGAGGCGCACGCGCTCGACGCCGAGCCCGGTGCCAGTGCGAATCCAGTCTTGCGCGGAGCTGGCGGCCGCGAACAGCAGCAGGGCAGCGAAGGTTAAGAAGGTGTAGCGACCAATCGTGCGATACGAGTTACTCAATTTAAGCATCTTGTCTTTCTACCTCTTGTAATCGAACCAAAACTCTACCGACACTTTGCTTCCCGAATAAGTCGAGGGTAGCGGGCCGAAGGTATCAATGCGTTGCAGCGCTCGGACCGCCGACTGATCAAGCGATGGCACGCCACTCGATTGCTCAACTTCGACGTTTGAGGGATGGCCATCGCGCGCTATATCAAACGTCAGGTAAACACGTTTCGCATCTGAGATCCGGGGATCGACTTCATACTTCAGCCAGTTCTCCGTGACTTTTCTTTGCACAGCCTGTACGTACCACGCGAACTGGCTCCCGAAATCACCGCCGCTTCCGGTAAATCCAAAGCCACCCTTGGCGCCACCCGCGGTCATGGTGTAGGGGCCGCTGACCGGGCCGCCTTCGCCATAAGGAATTTGATTCGATTCTGCCGGCTCGGGTTCCGGTTTTCGCTGCGTAGCGCTCTTTACGGGTGCGGGTTTCAATTTTGTCTTCGTATTCTTATCGGGAATTGGAATCGCTTCCGGTTCTTTCTCCTGAACTGCGGGCTCCGACTTCGAAAGGCCTTTGGATTCCGTTGCCAGCACATTCGTTGTCTGTTCGGGATTAGCCGGTAGCGGAATCGTACTTACCAGCGTCGCTCCCATGGCATCACCGGTGCCTCCGCTGCCCCAGGAATTCTTTCGGAAACCTTGAAGGGATATGGCGTAGAGCACGCAGAAGGCAGCAAATGCCACGTGCAGTCCAAACGACCACGCGAGAGGACGCCGTAACTGTGCGTGCTCTGAGTAAATGTCGAAATTAGTGGCGGCTGCCATGACTATCCATTGGCTGCGTAACGATACTTACGTTGCTGATGCCTGCTTGCTTGATGGCGTCCATGACGGTCGCAAAGGCGCCGAACGGGACATCTTCGTCGGAGCGCAAGAAAATCGACTGGTGCTGCGGATCGCGGACCTTCTGTCGCAGGACCGTCCCGATGCGGTTGATGTTGATGGGATCGTTGCCGAGAAAAACTTTCTGCGATTTGTCGATGCTGATTACCAGGCGCTCCTCGGTGATCTCTTTGACGGTGCGGGTGTGCGGCACATTCACTTCGATTCCCGACTGCAGCACCGGCGCGGTCACCATGAAAATAATGAGCAGCACCAGGACGACATCGACCAGCGGCGTGATGTTGATATCGGCGAGCGCCGTTTGCGTGCTTCCGTTGGCGGAGGTGAAGGCCATCAGCGACGAGCCTCGGTGGTTTGTGGAGTTTGCTGGCGCTCCACAAGATTCAGCATCTCGAGCGCGAAGTCGTCATTGCGCGCGGCCAGTTCGCGGATAGAGCCGAGGATGAGGTTGTAGGCGATCACTGCCGGAATCGCCGCCGCGAGACCAGCGGCAGTAGTAATGAGAGCTTCTGAAATTCCCGGGGCGACGGCGCGCAGAGTCGCAGCGCCGGCCGTGCCCAATCCGTGGAAGGCGTCGATAATGCCCCAGACGGTCCCGAACAATCCGATAAACGGGGTCACGGCACCAGTGATGGCCAGCCACGGAAGATTGCGTTCGAGGCGCGTGATTTCTTCGGAGGACGCGATCTGCATGGAGCGCTGAATGGCGACCAAGTTGTGGATGCCGCCAGTGGTTCCCATCTGACGCTTGAACTCGGCCACGGCGGCCTCAAAGACTCCCACCAGCGGGCTGGGACGGAACTGATCGGACACTGAGGCGATGTCTTGCATGCGTTGCGCCTTGCGGAAGGAGCGGATGAAGCGTTCGCTCTGGGTCCGGGCGCGGCTGATGACTCTCCACTTGGAAAGAATCACGGCCCAGGAAAGCACGCTGAAGGCGATGAGCAGCAGCAGGACAGACTTGGCGACCGGACCGGTCTGAAGGACGAGATCAACGATTTCGCCGCCGACAAACATCAGCAGGACGGAAGGAAAGTGCATCGGTTTTGGGGAAAATCCCTAACCAATTATAGAACATGGTTGGGAAGCGGTTTGGCGGGGTATCGCATCGGTAATGAGGAATCTGCTGTAGTGACATTTGCAGAATATCTACTTCGCGTCTGGTGCTATGCTGCGCACAAATTGCGGATGGTCGAAAATGGTGGCAAGCTGAGGTCAAAAGCATAAGATCAAAGGCAGCGGGCGAGGTCGCTCGCACCGTGTTTACTAGAGGACAATGTGCTGGCGGAACTTCGACTGGAAAATTACGCGGTCATCGACAGCGTGGTCATCGCTTTCGAGCCTGGCTTGAATCTTCTGACCGGTGAGACCGGAGCGGGGAAGTCGATTCTGATCGATGCGCTCGGCTTGCTGCTCGGCGAGAAAGCGTCGTCGGATGTGATTCGCACCGGAGCGGAGCGTGCCGTCGTCGCGGCCGTGTTTGAGAGCGAGGGCGCTGCGGCGCTGGCGATCGAGGTGATCCTCGAAACCAACGGACTCGACGCCGATAACGACTCGCTGATTCTGCGGCGCGAAATTGCGCCGGGCGGCAAGGGACGAGTCTTCATCAACAATCAGCCTGCTACCGTCGCGGTGCTGAAGCAGATTGCTCAACACCTGGCTGTAATCCACGCGCAGAATGAATCGCTCGTGAATTTCGACGCGGTGGCCCGACAGGACTTGCTCGACGCTTACGCCGGAGTCGATACGAAAGATGTGTCGGCTGCGTTTCTCCATTGGAAGAAGATTCGCGGACGCATTGCCGAACTCGAACAGGACGAGCAGGATCGCGTGCGGCTGCTCGATCTGTGGAACTTCCAATGGCGCGAGATCGAAGAGGCGCGACTTCAGCCAAGCAGCGGTGAATCGGAAGACGAGCGTCTAGAGGCTGAGAAGCGCGTTCTGGCGAATGCGGAGAAGATTTACGGCGCGGCGATCAACGCCTTCGATTTGCTCTATGAAGGGAACTCTTCTACCTCGTCGAGCCTGCGCGCAGCGCAAAAGCATGTGGAGGAACTGGTCCGCTATGAGCCCAAGTTTCAGGAAGCGCTCGCGGACCTCGAATCAGCGCGCATCAGTGTGGAAGATGTGGGAGCGACGCTGCGCGATTATGCGGGAGGAATTCAGGCTTCTCCTGAGCGGCTTGCTGAGATCGAAGAGCGATTGGCTTTGCTTGATCGCCTGAAGCGAAAGTACGGACCAACGCTCGATCAGGTGATTGCCTACGGTGAGGATGTTTGCCGCAAAATCTCGGAGATGGAGAACAAGGACCAAGTGTTGCTGGAATTGCGGGCCGAACTGGCAATCACCGCTGAAGATTATCGGAAAGCGGCGCGCAACGTCTCGCGCAAACGGTCGGATTCGGCTCGGAAGCTGGAAAAACTGGTTGAGGTGGAGATCAACGACCTTGCCATGCGCGCCAGTTTCCGCATCGTTGTGGAGGAAGCTGAGGACGAGACGGATTGGACGACATCGGGCTTCAATCAAGTCGTTTATCTGATTTCGACGAATGCGGGAGAGACAATGCGTCCGCTGGAGGAGATTGCTTCGGGCGGCGAACTTTCGCGCGTGATGCTGGCGCTGAAGGCGAGCGTTGAAGCGGGGACGAATCCAGCAGGCAAGAAAAAACCGGCAGCAGCGCAACGCACATTAGTGTTCGACGAGATCGATACAGGCATTGGGGGGCGTGCGGCCGAGGCTGTGGGGAAAAAATTGAAGGCGCTCTCCAAGGGCAACCAGGTGCTCTGCGTTACACACTTGCCGCAGATCGCAACTTTTGCCGATCATCATTTC
>PMSZ01000221.1 GCA_003168235.1 Acidobacteriaceae bacterium | reverse complement strand
GGCATCTTCATCAACCGCTGCTACGACGAGCTGAACTTGTCGCAGCCGGAGCTCATCCGCGCCGTCCACCACGACTATCTGCAAGCCGGCGCTGAGATCATCGAAACCAACACCTTCGGCGCAAACAGCTTCCGCCTGGCGCGGCACAGCCTGGCCGATCGCGTCCGCGATATCAATTTGGCCGGGGCTAGCGTGGCGCACGAGGCGGCCAAAAGCTTCGACGTTTGGGTTGCGGGATCGGTCGGACCCTTGGGCGTTCGTATCGAGCCACTCGGCAAGACCGCATTTGAGGAAGCCAGGGCGGCATTCCGCCAGCAAATCGAGGCCCTGGTCGAAGGCGGCGTTGACTTGCTGATGCTCGAGACCTTCGGCTACGTCGAGGAATTGCACCAGGCCGTCCTCGCCTGCCGCGACGTAAACGCCAAAATTCCCATCATCGCCCAGGTCACCATCGACGAAGACGGCAACTGCCTCGATGGCTCCGACCCCGAAGCCTTCGCGGCCCGGCTCACGGAATGGAATGTCGACGTCCTCGGCATCAACTGCAGTGTGGGACCGGTCGCGATGCTCGATGCCATCGAACGCGTGCGTGCGGTAACCTCCCTTCCGCTGTCCGCGCAACCGAACGCCGGTATGCCGCGTTCCGTCGAAGGACGCAACATCTATCTCTGCTCGCCGGAATATATGGCGAGCTACACGCGAAAGTTCGTGGCCGCTGGCGTCCAGCTGATTGGCGGATGCTGCGGCACCACGCCCGATCACATCCGCGCCATGAAGGCCGCTCTGCGCGTGCGTGAAGCCCGCGGCAAGACCGCGGTTACCGAGGCAATTCATTCCGGATCGGCCCCATTGGAGGCGGCCAGCGTTCCCATGGCAGAACGCTCGCGCCTCGGCGCTAAGCTCGCCGCCGGTGAGTTTGTCACCATGGTCGAGATCGTCCCGCCTAAGGGCATCGACATCCGAAAAGAGATCGAAGGCGCGAAGTTCGTTAAATCGGTGGGCGTGGATGCGGTCAACATCCCTGACAGCCCCCGCGCTTCGGCGCGCATGAGCAATCAGGCCTTATCTCTGCTCATGCAGCAGGCCGTCGGCATCGAAGCCATTCTGCATTACACCTGTCGTGACAGAAACGTGCTTTGCATTCAGTCCGATCTGCTCGGCGCGGCGGCCATCGGCATCCGCAATCTCATCTGCATCACCGGCGACCCGCCCAAGATGGGGAATTATCCCGACGCGACGGCAGTCTTTGACGTGGATGCTATCGGCCTGGTCAACATTGTCCACAACCTGAACCGTGGACTCGACCTCGGCGGAAACCCGATCGGCTCCGGGACCGGGTTCGTCATCGGCATCGGCGCAAATCCGGGCCTGCCCAACCTGGATGAAGAGATCAAGCGCTTCGAATACAAGGTGGAGGCTGGCGCGGAGTACGCTGTGACTCAGCCGGTGTTCGACCTCAGCCTGCTGGAGAATTTCCTGAAGCGCATTGAACACTGCCGCATTCCAGTGATCGCCGGAATCTGGCCGCTGGTCAGCGCCCGCAACGCAGAGTTCATGAAAAACGAGCTGCGCGTTTCCGTGCCGGATGAAATTCTCAACCGCATGACCCGAGCCGCATCTCCGGAAGCCGCCCGCGAGGAAGGCGTCGCCATCGCCCGCGAAATGCTGGCGGCGGTGCGTGATCGCGTGCAGGGCGCGCAGATCAGCGCTCCGCAAGGTCGATACACTTCTGCCGTCGACGTTCTCGAGGCCCTCGGCTCGGGGCGTCCCGCTTCTGTGTAGTTTTGTAAAATCGGCCCAAAAGATTTACATCATAGACAATTTCACAGAGCGTTCCCGACTACAAACGGCGTTACAATAGCGGCAGGAGCAAGTCGATTGGTTAAGTTTGAAGATTGCCTCGAGCGTCTCGAGAAAATTGTGCAGGAACTGGAGAAGGGCGAGGTTCCTCTGGAAAAATCTCTGACGCTCTTTGAAGAAGGCATGCAACTTTCTGCCAACTGCAGAAAACAGCTGGAGGACGCGGAAGGGAAAATAGAGATTCTGTTAAAACAGAACGGCAAACTGCAAACTGAACCGTTCGAGCCCCCGGCCGAGAAAGCGCTGCGCAAGTAAAACAACGAAGACGCAGCCGCCGCAACACTCGGATCGGAAATGACAACGCCTGTGCTGGCAATTTGCTGTCGCAGCCGAGGCCGCCGCGAAACTGCGGCGAGTCAGGGGGATTTATGGAATCGCTTTCGGTAGTTCTGTATCAGCATGACCCTCAAACAGGTCAGACTCTGGTAGCCACTCTTTCTCGCCACTTCAACTCCGTTTATTGGACCCCCTCATACCATGAGCTCCGCCCATCGATCGCGCGGAACCGCGCGGAAGCGCTAGTGCTTGATTTGGAAACATCGGGACCCGACGAAGTCGAACGTCTGCACCGTGAGTTCCCCGCCCTTTGCATCGTAGGTACGCACCGCCTGGCGGACGACAAACTCTGGGCCGAAGCCATGAGCCTGGGCGCGTCCGACATTTGCGAGCCGCGTGGCCTGGAAGTGGTTCGCTCGCTGCAAAACGGAATAGCACACCGCGCCGCCGCGTGAGAAGCCCAGCGCTTAGGTCTTAGGTCTTAGGTC
>PMSZ01000267.1 GCA_003168235.1 Acidobacteriaceae bacterium | reverse complement strand
AACAAGAACAAGATGCCCGAGGCAGGGACTTTCTTCGACCTGGTGATCAATAAGAAGCTGCCGGTGGATAAGGCGATGATCCAGGCATTCGATATGACGCCCGCGCAAATGGAAGACGCAGTGAAGAAATATTTCGGAACGCTGAGCGACCTGGGCATTGCGCTCGACCAGGCGAAGAAGCCGGTCGAAGACCCGGTCGACATTCAGCAACCCTATCATTTCCCTGTTCCGTTTCATGCGGATGACATCGGAATTGCCGTCAATCCAGTCAAGGATGAGGAAGCGCAGGCTGCGATTGACGATGTGTTGTTGCGCATCCCCGAGCATCACGATCAGGGTTTGGTTGATCTGCAGCGCCTCACGACCGACCCGAAAGGAAACGAAGCCGCCCATCGCGTTCTTGCCTGGGACAACATCCGGTATCAGCACTTTGACGCGGCGGCCGACGAACTCGAGAAAGCCACCGACCTCAATCCGCGGGATCCATGGGTCTGGTATTACCGCGCAGCACTGAAGTATCGCAAGGCGCAAGCCGCGCGGCAGGAGATGCAAGGCCTCGCCAACATGATGCAGGATTTGCGCGCGGTGACCGATTGGTATCCTGAACTGGCCGACGCTTACAACATGCTGGGAGTTGCACGTCTCGAAGGCGGAGGAATCAATGCCGCACTCGAAGCGCAACGTCAGGCCATCGCGTTGGCGCCGCGGAATATTGAATATCAATTCAATCTGGGACAAATTTATGTTGTTGGAAAAAAGTGGGATGAGGCCCGCGAAGTCTTTACGCGAATCAAAGAAGGACCAGATCGGACCGCGGCATCGGCGGCAAAAAAGCAGTTAGACGATTTGGCGGCGCTGCAGAAATATGGAGTGCGCCCTCTGCATTCGGGAGAAACCGTTGCAGAAAGCGAAACGCCGGCGGGCGCGGCCAGCGCTCCATCCGGCGGAGGTACTTCGCCCAGCGCTTCTTCTTCAAACACGACCGCGTCGGCGAAGGCCGCCGCAACGCGAGATCGGGATCAGGATGACACCGACGACGCGCCAAAGCCAGCAACCGTCAAGCCCGGGACGACCGGGCCCATGCAGTTCCTGAAAGGCAAAATCGTAAGCAGCGATTGCTCCAAGCCGCCGGAGGCTACGGTCACGGTGTTGAGCGGTATGACCACTTATAAAATGCATGCCTCGGATTACAAATCTTTGCTCGTGATTGGCGAAGATCAATTTTCCTGCGACTGGAAGAATCGCCTGGTTTCGATCAACTACCGCGCCGCCGGCAAGAACGCAGGAGAGTTAGTTTCAGTCGAACTGCGGTGACGGTTTCTCTCAGTGACGTTCGTCGCGCTCATCATCATTATTATTCGTGGAAGTCTCATTGTGTCGCTGACTCCGCTCGCTGACTGTGGCGACGAAGCAAGTTCACAATCCGCATCTGAAAGTGTTTGTAGGTCCCTTTGGGACCCACGGCCCAGCCACTCCCATCCGTCGTGAGCGCTGCTGCATTGAGATCTAGTGAGTCCACAGCCTTCCAAGTTGCGCCGTAATCAAGGCTGACATCTCCTCCAGTGGGCCCGACGGCGAATGCTGTAGCGGCCATGATGCTAACCGAAGACCTGTAGCCGGGTGGAGGATGCTCCGCCAGATGCCACGTCTTTCCGTAGTCAGCGGAATAAGCGGCAACGCGTTCCGCGCTTTCGGAGTTTTTATAATCCCCTCCCACGGCAACGACGTAGCGGCCGCTGCACGCCAGACTGAAAATTCCGCTCGAAGCATTGCCGCTAGCCATGGGAGTTTCAGCCGCCGTCCACGATCGTCCGTGATCGTCCGAGCGAAAGACGCGAGCTGCAGGGCCGCCCGTGCCAAAATAAATGTTGTTATTGCACCGCGCGATCGAAGTCCCACTCGCGGCAAATGCACCTTCCGCCGGAAGCGCCGCCGGCATTTTGTCGCGCGGCAGTTCCTTCCAATGCCGGCCGTCGCTTGTGCTCAACACCAGAAACCTGCCATCGACCGGATCGCTCAGCGCGAAACAATGCGTTCTGGATTCACACGCGAGCGAATCAAGAAAAAATCCGGAGCGCTTATCGGTGTACTGCAGCTCCCACGATTTGCCCCCATCGGTAGTTTTGTAGATGCGTGACTTCTCGCCTTCGCCGCTCGACATCACATACGCCGAATCGGCGCCGAACGCTTCAACATCGCGAAAGTCCAATTCGCCCGCAGAATTGCCATCGACTTTAAGTTGTGTCCACGATTTGCCCTCATCGAGTGAACGCAAAACCGTTCCCTTCGAGCCAGAAGCCCACACTACGGTTTTTCTTGCGCTGGTTTTTCCTGCGCCCATCCGTGTGACGCTGATGCCACGCAGGTTCGAATCGACTGCGGTGCTCTGAACGCCGGTGCTCTGAATCCGCATCTGGTTCTGCGGCCATAGCGCCGGACTAACCAAGATGAAAGAAAGCAGTGTGAATGTCGATGCTCGCACGCGAGGATTGTAAAACACACGATCGCAGCCCGTAGGTCGATGCTCGCAGCTCGAAGCCCGCAAAATATGCGAAGATGGAATCCGGAGAGCAGGCGATGGAGAACCCACTCAAGCTAAAACGCATTCACCACGTTGAATTCTGGGTTGGCAACGCGCGCCAGGCGGCGTATTTCTACCGCAAGGGATTCGGGTTTTCACAAGTCGCCTACAGCGGACTGGAAACCGGCCAACGCCAGCGAACTTCGTATGCGCTGAGCCAGGGCAAGGCGAACTTCGTTCTCACCACGGCGCTTACGCCCGACGACGCGGCCGCCGACCATGTCCTCAGGCACGGCGATGGCGTGCGTGACATCGCGCTCGAAGTGGACAATGCCGACGATGCATTTGAAGAAGCCGTGCGCCGAGGCGCAAAACCCGCCGAAGAGCCGCATGACATCACCGATGAACACGGCACCGTTCGCCGCGGCGCCGTCCACACGTATGGCGACACCATCCACTCTCTGATCTCCTACAAAGATTACAAAGGACCGTTTCTGCCCGGATTCGCCGCCGCGCCGATCGCCGGAGATGATTGCGGCATTCTGCGCATAGACCACATTGTCGGCAACGTGGAGCTTGGCAAAATGGAACACTGGGCCGAATATTATTCCCGCGTTTTCGGCTTCCACCGCTACATCACCTTCGACGACAAAGATATTTCTACCGAGTACAGCGCGCTGATGAGCATCGTTATGTCCGACGATTCGCATTCGGTAAAATTTCCCATCAACGAGCCGGCGCAGGCGCGCAACAAGAGCCAGATCCAGGAATACATCGAAGCTTACGGCGGACCGGGCGCGCAACATCTGGCGCTGCAGTGCAAAGATGTGCTATCGACCGTGGCCAAATTGCAGCGCAACGGAGTCGACTTCCTGCGCGTTCCCGACACTTATTACGCTGCGCTGCCGGATCGCGTTGGTCCAGTCGAGGAATCGCTCGATGAACTACACAAGCTCGGTATCCTGGTGGACCGCGACGACGAAGGCTACATGCTGCAGATCTTCACCAAGCCGGTGGAAGACCGCCCCACGCTGTTCTTTGAAATCATCCAGCGCAAAGGCAGCAAGAGCTTCGGCAAAGGCAACTTCAAGGCCCTGTTCGAGGCGATCGAGCG
>PMSZ01000229.1 GCA_003168235.1 Acidobacteriaceae bacterium | reverse complement strand
TGCACCAGCAGCGTCTCGTCATTCTCCAGCGCCTTCAACGACCGGACGATGGCGTGATAGCAATCCCAATTGCGCGCCGCCTTGCCCGTGCCGCCGTAAACCACCAGGTCCTGCGGCCGCTCGGCCACGTCCTCGTCAAGATTGTTCATCAACATGCGCATGGCCGCTTCCTGCTGCCATCCTTTGCAGGAGAGCGTGTTGCCGCGCGGAGCGCGAATGCGCGTATAAGAAGATGCGGGAGATTCCGTGTCAACAGGCATGAGGGATATGGTAGTTGGTCGGACGGGGAATCATCAATGAGGATTGTCAGTTAGTAGGGGTGCCGTTTGAAGCGGCTTTGAAAGGGCACGGCTTCAGCCGCGCCGTAAGAAGCGCATTTTCACTCCGGCTTTAGCCGCTGAGGGACGGCAAATTTCAAACCGCACCGCTGCCTGTCAGTTCTTCTTTTCCTTATGCCCCAGGGATTACTTTAAAACTGAGTGCGTTAAAATGTCCGCTATGTGGAGTATACTGTGGAGTAGACTCAACATATGGAAATCGTTCAAATCGTGCTCGATAAAAAGCTGTTACACGCCGCCGACCAAGCCGCAAAGCGCACCAAGCGAAATCGCTCGGCTCTGGTGCGCGAAGCCCTCCGCGAACATCTCCGCCGGTTAGAACTGCGGGCCAGCGAAGAGCGCGACCGCCAGGGCTACTCGCGGCACTCGCCAGCCGATGCGGAAGCGCGGGGTTGGGAATCGGAGGCCATATGGCCGCAAGAATAGCCGAAGGAAGAATATCCCGAGGCCGGGTACTCCGAGGAGAGGTGCGGCTCTACCACTTTGCCCCGCCCGACAAAAAACGACCGGCCCTCGTGCTCACCCGCAATAGCGCCATCGCGTATTTATCCACCGTCACGGTTGCGCCAGTCACTTCCACCATTCGCGGCGTGCCATCGGAAGTTGTTCTGACCGAAGAGGACGGCATGAAGTCCCCGTGCGCAGTGAACCTGCACAATGCAGTAACAGTGTCGCAACAGCGCTTGGGGAAACGTGTGGCCCAGCTTAGTCCCACCCGAATGAATGAGGTGTGTGCCGCCCTGCAATTCTCTCTCGGGTGCGATTCAAACTAGTTACTGGAAACGTTGGGCCGGTTCCCGGATTTGCGCGAGACATTCCGGTCTGTAGGTCCCCTTCAACGCTGTTTGGGCCGGACGTTACTTGGTAGAATGGGCGCAAGAGTATGCGAAACATTGAGGAACTCCAGAGCCAGGCCTCGGATGCTTCCCTCCTCCGCGTCTCGACGCATACCGTTGGGATCATCAACAGTATTCGTACAGTGGGTTTTGATCCGATTACTCAGCGTCGGGGGCGACGGGGAAGAGGTTGGCACCGGATGTGCGGGGCGCTGGGGCGATCATCACTTCATTCTTACTGCTAGCCACGTCCTGCATTCGGGCGCAAAGCCGTCCGACTTGCGTCTATTCTGGCGGCCAAGTGGCGCCATTGAGCGCCTCGCCGATGCAGACCTTCAGCCCAAAGACATCTCTGACGGCGTTCCCATTCGAGATCCGAATGCCTTGATTTATCACTGCGCATGGGAAGATCTTGCCGTGATCGCTATTGATCCGACAGAAGCGGGCCAGTACGCGGAGTTCGCCGATATCGACAACAGTTGGATTGATCCAGCCGAGAAGGAGATCGTGCATTGTTGCGGGTTTCCGATCGACAAGCACATTTTGGTCGGCTCACGTTGGATAGGAAAGAAGGAGGAGCGAGATATCGCCATCCGCCCGGACTTGTTTAGCGGGGAAGTTTACTTCAAACCAAACTTCCTCAGTGACGACTACGACCCTCGCCGGCACTATCTTGTGCCGTACAACCATCCCAAGCATCCGAAGGGCTTCAGCGGGGCGGCCGCGTGGTGGGAAAGTGACCAGCAAAAGCTGGTCTGGAAACCAGATTTTAAGTTTGCCGGGATATGCACGTCGTGCTACAAGAACGGCACTGTCGAGCAGATCGTTAAGGCGTCAGTAGCGCGCCGCTTCCTGCAGGAAGTTTTCAACGCCGGATAGGGGGTGGCCCATTCAAGCCTGCTTTTGGCTTGAGTGGGGAACTATCCCGATCCTCGCCCGACTGCCCATCTCTTTTCATCACACCCGCGCTGTGACCACCATCACTGACACCATTCCCACGCCATGCGAGAATCATCCCCAAATCACGACCGCCAAGCGTGTGCCCGCCTTCAGAGGCGGCCAAAATGCTCTTTAATATTTTCCGATTTCCCGGGCAGGGCTTGACAAACTGATCAGGACGAAACGGGTGTCCAACAACAAGAAACAGACCGAAAACCCGTAAGTCCTTATTTTGGAAGACTTTGACATAAGTCCTTATGTTTCCAAAGACCAAGTCCGAAAATTCCCGCTAACTCAATGATTCCAGATACCGAGGTGGGAGGGGGGTACCGGTGACCAACCAGTAAACATGAGGCATTTCCGGAGCGGCGCCGACCCCGACACCGATCGCACAAGAAAACTTTATTTTTGGATCTCTACTGAGAACTGAGAACCGGGAACTGAGAACTGGCTTCGTCAATCTGCTGCCGCGCTGGCCGTGGGCTTTTTCTCCCCGGCCTTGATCAATTCCACATCCAGGCAGAGCGATTGCAGCTCGCGAATCAAAACGTTGAAAGACTCGGGCACGCCCGGTTCAATGGCCGCCTCGCCCTTCACAATGGCCTCATAAATCTTGGTGCGGCCATAGACGTCGTCCGACTTCGCGGT
>PMSZ01000033.1 GCA_003168235.1 Acidobacteriaceae bacterium | reverse complement strand
GGCACCATGCCTTCGGATTTCGCCCCAATATCGACCACCACGTGGGTCGCCGTCAGCTTCACCACGCGCCCTTTAATCACATGATCTTCGCCTACCGCTTCCTCGGTCTCCGTCTCGAAGCTGTGGAGCGCGGCAGCAAAATCATCGCTCGCGGCCCCCGCAGATTCAGAAGCGGAACTCTCGGGCGCTTCACTCTTCGCCGCATGATCCTGCGAAACATGATCTTGCGAAACATGCTCCTGCGGAGCCTGATCCGAAGAGGCCGGCTCTCCGGCACCTTGGGTCTCGGCAACGTCGTCATGCGATGCCTCTGGGGCGGACGCCTGTACGTCCGCGGATGAAGGTTGTGCGTGCTCGGGAGCGTCAATTACCGCCGAGGCGCCGGGGTGCGTGTCGTGTGCTGTTGTCATGGCTTCAATACTGGATTCAGATTTAGGAACGATGGTGTCGTCGAGCAGGCTCATAGTCTCTAGGCTGCACGCGTGCGTGCGCATCTCTTGCGGGACGTGGCATAGCGGACTGCTGGCGTGGTCTTCAGTTTGCGTTGAGGCCGACCTGGCGGACGACCCTAGGACATTCCAGCTGGTTCGAAACCGCGTCCAATAGGGACTCTTCGACTATAGCAACCGCTTCCGAACAGTGTCAAACGCGATTCTGGCCAATGACCTAAGAATTTACAAATCTGTCATAGAAGCTCTGCGCTACGACCTCCGAGAACGAGCCGAGCGCTTCAGCGAATTCCGAGCGGATTGCCCACAGCCCGCGGCTCGCAGCTCGCAGCGCCTTTCTGCTACCCTCCCTCCATGGATCATCTCTGGACCCCATGGCGTTACGCCTACGTTACCGGCGCCACCCAGAAACCCGGCTGCATCTTCTGCGATGCCCCCAAAGAAACCGACCGGCAGGCCCTCATCGTTCACCGCGCAGAGCATTGCTACATCATCCTCAATGCCTATCCCTACACCAACGGACACGTCATGGTCGTCCCCTACACGCACCTCGGCGAGCTGCAGAAGCTTCCCGCCGCCGCCGCCACCGAAATGATGGCTCTCACCCAAAAACTGGAGACCGTCCTGCGCCAGCTCTATGTCCCCGACGGCATCAACCTCGGCATGAACATCGGCAAAGCCGCCGGCGCCGGCGTAGCCGGACACATCCACATGCACATCCTCCCTCGCTGGGTAGCCGATGCCAATTTCGTCAGCGTAATCGGCGAAACCAGAGTGCTGCCCGAATCGCTCGACCTGACCTGGGAGCGGATCAGGAAGGCATTTGCAATTGGTAATTTGTAATTGGTAATTTCCGCTTGGACCGTGGCCATGTTTTAGATTGCAAACTACAAATCACCAATTACAAATTCTCTTCACTTCATCTCCCTCCCAAAAAACTCCTCCGTCGCCCCATACGCCTTGATCCAGCTCTTCCACAGCAGAAACCCATGAATCTCATCGGGAAAGACGAGTTCCTCCACATGCACTTTCTGCGCCCGCAACCGCTGCAACAAATCCACCGTCTGCGAAAACGGAACAGTGCGATCGTCATCTCCCTGAATCAGCAGCACCGGCGATCTCCACGTCGCTATCGCCGCATTCGGAGACGACTGAAACGCCAGCTTCACCGCCGCATCATGGTCCGCCGCATCCGCCGGAATCTCGTCTCCCAGCGTCGACCAGTCATGCACGCCATGCAAATCGACTCCCGCCGCAAACAAATCGGAATCGTGCGCCAGCCCCATCGCCGTCAGATANNTCGGCCCCGCCGCGCGGCCCTCCATCTGCCGGTTCGCGGAAGTGCCGCCCATACATAATCCCCGTCCGATAGTTCACCGCCAGCACCACGTACCCGCGGCTCACCAGATACTGATTCATCGCGTAAGCGTTGTGGTAGTAGTTCATGTAATGAAAGCCGAGCATCATTTGCCGTTCCGATCCGCCGTGAATAAAAATCAGCGCCGGACGCTTCACACTCGCATCGGAATTCGCCGCGGCATTCGGCTCGAACAGTTGCCCGTGAATCTCCCACCCATCCGCCGCCTTGAAGATCACCTGCGTCGGCGTAACCAGCTGCGCCGAAGGAAAATCCGCCGGCAGCGCGCTCTTCGCGATCATCTCGCGGCCTTTTGAGGTAATCACATACGGCATCGCCGGAGTCGTCGCCGTCGAACCCAGACACACAACCTTCCCCGCAACTTCAAGCGGCGTCCATTCCATCGTCGCGTCACGCGTAATGGCAATCGGTCTCCCACCCGCAACCCCCACTCGCCAAAGATGACGCCGTTCCATATCGCGAACATCATAATCAGCCTGATTCGACGAGAAGATCACCGACGTCTTGTCCGTACTCAGCGCCACATCCTCGGTTTCAAATCTTCCCGGAGTCAGCAGCGCCGCCGCACCACCGGATGTCGCCACCGAGTAAAGATGGTTCCATCCATCCTGTTCCGAGGAAAAAATCACCCGATTTTTCGCCGCGAACTTGAATGACCCATCCTCCGTCAGCAACGGCAGGGAATCATCCAGCCCCGCGCCGCTCTTCCATATCTCGCGCGCTGAATCGCTGCCCACGTCATACACCCAGATCGCCCACGGCTGCGGAACCAGCGGAATGTAAGCCGGCTTCGTCAGCTTGCCCACCAGCCGCACAAAAGCAATCTGGCTCCCGTCTGGAGACCATCGCGGATACAAATCGCGGTCGCCGCTCGGCGAAATGTAGCGCAGCGTATCCCGTCCGAATTCGTAAATCCCTACAAAGCTGTGATCGCCCCGGTCGCTGACAAACGCAATCTTCTTCCCATCAGGAGACCATTTCGGCTCCGCGTTGCTCCCACGCACAAACGTCAGCGCCTTGGCCTTTTCCTTGCCCGAAATCGGCGCGATCCAAATCTGTTTCTTTGCTCCCCACACCGCAAACTCACCACTCGGAGAAATCTCGATGTCCTCACAATCCTCTTCATCGCATCCCATATCGCCCAGCAAACGCGGTTCTCCCCCTTTGTCCACATCCATCGCCCACACCTGCTGCGTTCGCTTTTCCACCCCGCTCGTCGGATCGGCGATCTCTCCCGCGCTGTTAGCCTCGCTTCCCCGCGCATAAACGATCGTCCGTCCGTCCGGCGTCAGCCTCAACGCCGCGATCGGCATGCCCACGTCGCCCGTGTAGTGCGTCACCTGCCGCGCAGCAAAATCCGGAGCGTCCGCCACCCACACATTGCGCTCACCCTTCGCCGCAAACACCCACGCAATCGTCCCGGGGCGTTCGTTCGTAGCTTGCGCCGCAACCAAATTACTGGGAAATGGCGAGCTCAACACCTGTTCCAGCGTGAAGCCCGCCGCCACAGACGGAGCTGTTGTTTGTGCGGAACAAACCAGCGAAGCCAGAGCGCCCAGCAGAACTGAACCCGATAATGCGACATACGACGAAGCGGACCGCGCCTGAATTCTCATCGCGGCAGAGTACGTGAAACAGGTAGGAGTTGACAACCGCGGGCCCGCAACCAGTCGGCGGCTAATTTCTAGGCGCTACTGTGCGCGTAGAGATCGCGGCACATGTGGCCCGGACTGGCATCCGGGCTTTTTTACTTGCCCATCTCAATTCGGCAGCCTTCCCAAAGGTAACCCCGCCCAAGGGAACGTCCGTCCATCCCTGCCCGCACAGCGGCTAAACTACAGAGGACGGTGAGAATGAAAAGGCTCATAGCCATTTTTTTCTTTTGCGCGCCCACGCTCCTTGCCCAAACCAATAGCGGAGAACTGCGCCTCAAAGTCACCGACCCTGCCGGTCTGGCGGTCAAAACAACGCTTAAGATCGCCTGCCAGGCCAACGGATATCGCAACACCCTCGCCACCACCGATCAGGGAACGCTGACCGTGCAGCGCCTGCCCTACGGCTTGTACCAGCTCGAAATCAAGCAGCCGGGATTTGCCGATTCATCGGCAGCCGTCGAAATTCATTCCCAGCTTCCAACCGAATACACCGTCCAACTCAACCTGCCATCCGTGCAGCAATCGGTCACCGTCACCGCGCCCAACACTTTGATCGACCCCGATCAGGCCGGCGCCGTAAGCCAGATCGGATCTCAAGACATTCAAAACCGCCTCAGCTCCATTCCCGGTCGCTCGCTGCAAGACTTAGTCAACTCCCAGCCCGGCTGGCTCTACGAAGGCAACGCCGTCCTCCACCCGCGCGGTTCCGAGTACCAAACCCAGTTTGTCGTCGATGGTATTCCTTTCACCGACAATCGCTCGCCCAGCTTCGGCCCCGCCATTGACGCCGACGACGTTCAGTCGCTCAGCATCTACACCGCCGGCATTCCTGCTGAATACGGCCGCAAAATGGGTGGCGTCGTCGAAGTCAACACCCTGCAGGATTCCCAGCCCGGCCTCCACGGCCAGCTCGCCCTTTCCGGCGGCAGTTTCGACACCGCCGGAGCTTCCGTCCAGGGACAGTACGCGTGGGGCAAGAACACCTTCGGCGCCAGCGCCAGCGGCAGCATGACCAGTCATTATCTGAACCCCGTTGTTCCCGAAAACTTCTCCAACACCGGCACCCTCGGCGATTTCTCCGTCAATTACGAGCGCGACCTGTCGTCCAAAGATCGCCTGCGCTTCATCGTTCGCCACGAGCTCTCCCGTTACGACATTCCCAACGAGCTCGTACAACAAACCAACGGACAGATTCAAACTGCCGACAACATCGAGACTATGGGCATCGCTTCCTACCAGCACACCTTCTCATCCAACGCGCTCGCCGACTTTCGCACCATGGTCCGCGACAACAACATCGGCTTTAACTCCAATCCGGACTCCACTCCCATCGAGGTCTTCCAGCAGAATTTCTTTCGCGAAGCCTACTTCAAGGGATCGGGGACCGTCACCCGTGGCCGCAACGAGTGGAAACTCGGCTTCGAATCCGACAACATCTTTCTCAACGAAAATTTCCGCTACCACATCACCGACCCCACTCAATTTGATCCCCAAACTCCCCCCAATTTCTCGTTCATCGCCAACCGCCCCGATCTCGAGCAATCCATGTTCGTGCAGGACCAGATCCGCTTCAAAAACCTCACCATCAACATCGGCCTCCGCTGGGATCATTACCAGCTCATCCTGAACCGCAATGCCGCAGACCCGCGCTTCGCCATCTCGCGCTACTTCCCGTCCGCGGACCTCGTCCTGCATTTCTCCTACGATCGCGTTTTTCAGACCCCGTCGTTCGAAAACATTCTGCTCTCCAGTTCCCCCCAGGCTGAAGCCATCGATCCCAGCCCAGGGAACGTCCAGCGGCTGGTTGAACCCTCCGAAGGGGATTACTACGAAGCCGGCTTGACCAAGGCCTTTGGCGGAAAGGTAAAGCTGGATGCCAACTATTTTCGGCGCCTGGTGGCGAACTACGCCGACGACGATCAGATTCAAAACACAACCATCAGCTTCCCCATCGCCTTCCAGAAGGCCGTCATTTACGGTACGGAAGCAAAACTCGAGCTTTCCGACTGGCGTCGCTTTTCCGGTTTCTTGAGCTACTCCTACACCGTTGGCCAAGCTTGGTGGCCGGTGACTGGAGGCCTGTTTCTAGGCGACGACGCTGCCGGACTGCTGACCAGCGGCCACTTCCCCGATTCGCAAGACCAGCGCAACACCGTCCGCGGCCGTCTTCGCTATCAGGTCAAGCCTCGCTTCTGGATCGCCGGCGGAGTTCAATTCGACAGCGGCCTGCCCTTCGATTTCCAGTGCGATCCGACCAAAACTCCTCAGCAATGTATCCAGGGACAAGTCCAGATCTACGGTCAGCAGGTCATCGATCGCATCAACTTCGCCCGCGGACGCATCTACCCCGCTTTTCAGGTCAACGCCTCCGCCGGCGCAGACATCTACAAATCGGATCGCATCAATACTCGCGTCCAGATCGACGGCCAGAACCTCAACAACGTTCTCAACGTCATCGACTTCGGAGGTCTTTTCTCCGGCAACGCCATCGGCCCACCCCGCAGCGTGGCCGTGCGCCTAACCACCAGCTTCTAGCCGCCCGTTGTCATCCTGACTATCCATTGTCATCCCGCTTATACCTTGTCATCCCGAGCGAAGCGAGGGATCTGCAGTTAAAGCATTGTCATCCCGTTTACCGCGGTTAAGCCGACTCTGCCCAATCGCCTCCCTCGCTCTCCCGCATCCAACTCCACGCGCTCGCCACCATCTCCTCAATCCCGCGCTGCGCCGTCCATCCCAGCACCCGTTGCGCTTCCGTCGCATCCGCCACCAGCACCGCAGGATCGCCCGCCCGCCTCGCTCCAACCATCCGCCGCACGGCCCGCCCCGTAATGCCCTCCACCGCCCGAATCACATCCAGCACCGAATACCCGCGCCCCGTCCCCAAATTGACGGCCAGATTGAACCCCCGCGGATCGCTCCTGCCTTCGAGATACCGCAAAGCCCGCACATGTGCATCCGCCAGATCCTCCACATGAACATAATCTCGGACGCAGGTCCCATCCCCCGTCGCATAATCGTCTCCGTGAATCTGCAACTCGCCTCCACTCCCGCTGCAAGCCGCCAGCGCCAGCGGAATCAGATGTGTCTCCGGTTCGTGCAGTTCGCCAATCTCGCCGCTCTCATCCGCGCCCGCGGCATTGAAGTACCGTAAACTCACCGCCCGCATCCCATACGCGCACGCGTAAGCCTCCAGCGCATTTTCAAAAAACAGCTTCGAAGCGCCATAAGGATTCACCGGCGCCCGCACCGCTTGCTCCGTAATCGGAATCTCGCCGGGAATTCCATACACCGCGCAACTCGACGAAAACACGAAACGGCGAATCCCCGCGTCCAGCACGGAGTTCAGCAAGCTCAGCGACCCGGCAACGTTGTTCCGAAAATACTTCCGCGGATTCTCCACCGACTCTCCCACATAAGCGTGTGCCGCAAAATGCATCACTGCATCCACCCGCGCCAGCACGCTCCGCAGCTTCACCTCATGGGAGATATCTCCCTCCACCAGTTCAAATCCCCGCGCCAGCCTCCGAAACCCAGTCGATAGGTTGTCATAGATCACCACCTCATATCCCGACCGCCGCAGCGCCCGCGCCACCTGACTCCCGATGTACCCCGCCCCGCCCGCCACCAGAATCGCCATTCCGTCATCATGCCGCCCCAACCCCTCGCCACAACGTGACCCCCATCACCCTCCGTTTGTGACAGATCAGCATGTCAAGAGATGGCTGCCCCACCCTTGTCCCTGCGCTTTTTGCAGGGACAGGGCGGGGAATTTTGACTTGGGACCCTTCAAGATACGCAGCGAAGTACTCGGCTCGTCATCCTGAGGGAAGTCCGCTCCGAATGGTGTAGAATTTGAAAGTCAACCCCATGCCGCCGCTCGGCGGCAAATTTCATCGGGACGTAGCGCAGCCTGGTAGCGCACTTGCTTGGGGTGCAAGGGGTCGCGAGTTCAAATCTCGCCGTCCCGACCATTTTCTAATGAGCCACTTACGGGGATTCCTTACCAGTTCGGGATAGTAAGGCAAGGGAGCAGCCACGGCAAGCAATTATTTCGGAGTATGACAGGACAGTAAATGTCGATTTCTGATTTATTTGGGATCGTGTCAGTTGCACTACTCTCGCTAAGCCTGCTTGTATTGATCCTCACAGTTTTCCTGCCGCCCGACATACGAAAGAAGGCCTTACGCCATCTTGCTCGCAAGTGGATTATTTGATCTTGCAATCGTGAGGGCGTGGCCGCGCGCCCCGACCAATTAAAACCGCAGCACTTAAGAGAATTTCTCTCCGGCCCGAAATACTAAGGTAGGTGAGCAATTCGCGCAAGGATTTTTCTCCGAAGAGTGACCTTGCAATCCCCAAGCAAACGAGTTAGTGTGCAGTCGCTATGAATAGCTCAACCATCGCTGTGGCTGCGCTTGTCATGTCGGGAGCGGCGGCAATCTGCACTTTCCTCCAGTGGCGCGAGGCGCATGGCCAACTGCTCTTGTCCATGAAGCCGTCAATCAACATCACTACCTCCACGAATGACTCTCCAGCAGGCATCAGCATTGAAAACGCTGGACCTGGACCGGCGAAAATAAAATCCATCACTTATTTTGTGGATGGAAAGCAAATAAGTGATGTCACCAAGATTTTGGAATTCTCAAACGTGCCCGAATTTGCCGCGAGTACCCTGGAGTTAGATGACGGCGATACGTTGGGAGTGGGTCAGAAAGAATGGCTTATTGAATACTCATCGAAGCCACACGGCAAGAAAGAACAGGATGCTGTGGATGAGTTCTCCGATTTTCTTGACCACAAGGTAGCTGTGGAAGTGGCGTACTGCCCGGTCATAGGCGACGATTGCACCAAGAAATGTTCGGTAAAGAATTGGTGCGGCATCGAACGAAAATAGGCAGCTATCGCAAACGGCGCGGAACCTTCGCCAACACTGTGCTCTTCACAGCCGGACAATTCAAGTTAAATGGAGTAACCCAATGATGGCTCTGCACCTCAAGTATGCCCGTTTGCTGCTTGCATTCGTGACCGTCTTATTCCTGCCGTGCCGTTCGATGGCCCAAAGAGCAATTCCAGACGACAACTTGGGCTACCCCGTGCGAATTGACTTGCGTGACTGCGCTTTCAACGTCACTTCCGCGCAGGGCACCGGGTTTCTAATGAGGAAGGATGACCGATACTATGTAGTAACAGCAAGGCACGTACTTTTTAACGTCTCTGCGCAAATTAAGCCCGGAGAGGCTTATCCTCTCTTGTGCAAGAAGGCCACTCTTCTTTTAAATGCGCGAAAACCTAAAGAGCTACAGCAGAACATAGTTGAAATGGATTTGGAGCAATTGAATGCGGCGGGCAAAATAAAGGGGCATCCGACGCATGATGTCGCGGTGATTAGCTATGGCACCGCAATAAAGCTGCCTCGGGCAAGTGAAGCGGACCCTCAGACATTTGGGGTGCAGCTATTCCCCGGCGTAATACAAATAGCGAGTGCCCCATCGGGTAGCGTGGCCGTGAGCATGGACACCGTTCGGAAATTTGACGATGTGCTGAGTGCTAACGACATTTACATAATGGGCTATCCATCCTCCATTGGAATCCAGCAGGCCCCACAGCTTGACTACAATCGGCCACTTCTTCGTAAAGGAATCATCGCCGGGGAAAATCCATCCAACAAAACGCTCGTGTTGGATTGCCCATCTTTCTTCGGGAACAGCGGCGGTCCTGTTTTGGAAGTCGAGCATGAAGGGCTTGGGACACACTACAGCGTAGTTGGAGTGGTTAGCCAGTATGTTCCTTTCGCCGAGGTTTGGCAGAATGCGACGATGAGCTATTCTTATTCTCAAATTCACAATTCCGGTTACTCGATCGCGGAGTCAATGGATTACGTTCTTGAGCTGCTTGACTAGGTGAGGTTTATAACCTTTGAAGGCAAAAAAGCCGCCCCGCGCTCTCAGCCTTCGCCATCGGGCTTACTTCGTGGATGACCTGCTTTTGGTTTGTCATGGCACGAGAATGCCACGCACGGGCCGAGCATGTAAACGTCACATCAATACCCTCTTCCAAGGTTACGAATGTGCCTGTAAGTGATTGTAACACAAGATAGTTAAGGTCAATTTCTCGTGTCCACTTCTCGCGTCATAAGAAAATCGCTATTGACAATGTGAGCCGTAATGCCTTACAACAATAGTGAGGCAAGTTACCTAACGAAGCCGGGGGAGGGGCTGGACATGGTAAAGACCGAGGGCAATCCGGGGTATGAGGCGGGCATGGGACAGCGGAGCAAGGCGTATCGGATGGGCTTGGCTCTGATGGGCGCGCCGCCGAGGAAAAAGGATTTGCGCTTAAACGCAATCGCCGGAATCGCGGAGGGACGCAAGCTGCGAGACAAGGTGACCGCGCTCATGTTGAAAGCGGAGGCCAACCCGGAGGACGCGCGTTGTTACATCGTGTTCGCAACCCCGGATTTTTCAGCCGTGAAAGAGCAGCCGT
>PMSZ01000475.1:5870-6092 GCA_003168235.1 Acidobacteriaceae bacterium | reverse complement strand
AAGGCGAAGTCATCTACGTGGGTAAGGCCAAGAACCTGCGCTCGCGGGTTTCGTCTTATTTTCACGAGGGCCGCTGGGAGGACGCAAAGACCGGCACTCTGGTTCGCGAGGCCGTCGACGTTGATTACATCGTTGTCGCTAATAATAAGGAGGCGCTGGCGCTCGAGAATCACCTGATCAAGCAGAAGAAACCGCGCTTTAACATCCTGCTGCGCGATGACA
>PMSZ01000475.1:0-5849 GCA_003168235.1 Acidobacteriaceae bacterium | reverse complement strand
CTCGCCTACCGCATCGTCGATCTGATTCACCGCCACTTTATGGTCCCCTCCTGCAAAGTGGATTTGACCCGCAACCATCCCCGGCCGTGTCTTCAGTTCTATATAAAGCGTTGTCTGGGCCCTTGCGTAAAAGATCTGACCACGCCCGAGATCTATGCTGAAGCGGTGCGCGACGTGAAGCTTTTCCTCGAAGGCCGCCAGACCGACCTCGTCAAATCTCTGCGCGAGCGCATGGCTGAAGCCTCCGAGTCGCAGGAGTTCGAGCGCGCCGCCCGCTATCGCGACCTGATTTCGACCGTCGAGCAACTGCAGGAAAAACAGCGCATCGCCGCCGCCGAAGGTGATGACGCCGACGTCTTCGGTTATCACTACGAAAATCAGATGCTCGCGCTCAACCTGTTTCACATGCGCGGAGGAAAAGTTCTCGACCGGCGCGAATTCTTCTGGGAAGATCTGCCCGAGTTTGCGGTGCAGCAATATTCCGATTCCTTCCATCCCGGAGAGTTCTTTTCTGCCCTCGTCAAGCAGCTCTATCTTGGTCAGCCTTATGTTCCGCGCAATATTTATGTTCCGGTCGATTTTGAAGATCGCGAAGAACTGGAAGACGCGCTCAGTGAACAGCTCGCGGGCGAAGGCGGGCGCGCCACGCGCGTTCACATCACCGTCCCGCAGCGCGGGGACAAGCGCGAACTGATCGATCTCGCCGGCACCAACGCCAAGCAGTCCTACGATCAGCGTTTTCGCGTACTCAAGCCGAACGCGCGCGCGATTCAAGAAGCCCTGCGGGATGCGCTCGCTCTGCCCGAACTGCCCAAGCGCATCGAGTGCTTCGACATCTCCCACATTCAGGGAGCGGAAACCGTGGCCTCGATGGTGGTCTGGGAAAACGGCGCGATGAAGAAATCCGACTACCGCAAGTTCATCATCAAAACGGTTGCCGGCGTCGATGATTTCGCCTCCATGCGCGAAGTGGTCACGCGCCGCTACAAGCGTCTCCGCGATGGAAAGCAAGATGGGAAGCTGCCGGACGGCGAGAGCGCGATGCCAAGCCTGGTGCTGATCGACGGCGGCCTCGGCCAGCTCCACGCCGCCGCACAGGCGCTCGAAAGTTTGGAAATCATCAACCAGCCGCTCGCCGCCATCGCGAAAAGAGAAGAGATCATCTACGTCTACGGACAAGAAGATGATCCCGTCGTGCTTGATCATCATTCTCCCGTGCTGCATCTGGTGCAGCAGATTCGCGACGAAGCGCATCGCTTCGCTGTAACTTTCCATCGCAAGCGCCGTCAGCTCCGCGACCGCGCCACCGAACTGCGCGAAATTCCCGGAGTCGGCGAATCGACTACCCGCCGCCTGCTCGAACATTTCGGGAGCCTGCAAGCTGTCAAGCAAGCCGATGTGGCCGCGCTTTCATCCGTGGTGACTAAGTCGCAGGCGGAAGCTATTCTGGGATATTTCCGGAAAGCGTCGGTGGGATCTTAGCGGGGAGGTCTTAGCGGCAGAGCCGAGCTGCTCTACCGCCCCTCCAACAGCTTCGTCGCCAGGAAAGACTTCACTACGATCTGATTGGGTTGCATGCCGACGGGGATGATCGTCAGTAGGGAATATTCCGAAGGTTCGAACTTCTTCTTCGGCGTGCGTTTCTGAATGATAGCGAGGTCTCCCGAACCGGAGTCGAGAACCAGCAGATAATTCTGGTTCTCCGAGAGCGCCAGCGCGTCCGGATGCGTGCCAACCGACAAGTAAGCGACGATCTTACCGAGATCGACGTCGTAGACGGCGATGTTATTCGATCCGAAATTTGAAATATAGAGACGCGAGTTATCGGCTGAAACTACTCCACGCGACGGCTCGTTACCCACCAGATAACTTCCCGAAACCTCATTGGCTGCCGTCTCGACAATGGAGATGCTCCCGGCTTCGAAGTTAAAAGCGATCAGCTCCCCGCCGTCGGGTTTCAAGGCCAGGCTTACCGGAGATTTCCCTACGTCGAGCAGCGCCAGCAGGCGGTCGTTCTCGACATTATTCGTATTTGGTTGGGCGTTGGCCACCTGGTTCTTGACGTTGTTTTTCCTGAGTTCAACGCTTGCCACCTGCCCCGATCCCGAACAGGAGATGAAGGCCTTGCTGGAATCGCGCAGAATGGCCACATCTTCCGGATGAATGCAGAGGTTGATGGCGGAACGCACGACCAGGTGCGCGGCGTCGATGATAGAAACGGAGTTGTCGGCGCGGTTGGTGACTACGACGGTCGATCCGTCGGGTGAAACGCGTGCCAGGCCAGGACTTCGGCCGACGTGAAGGGTTGCCACCACGGCGCGGTGATCGAGATCAAGAACGGAAACATTGTCGGAACCGGAGTTTGCGACGTAAGCGCGGTGTCCGTCGGGAGAAACGTCGATAAAGTAAGGACGACCCTGCACCCCGATGGAATCGACGACCTTGTTCTGCTCGGCGTCGATCACGCTGACATTCGACGATCCGGTGTTAACAACATAGATTTCGTTGCGCTTGGGGTTGGCAGCGAGTCCGGTAGGATCGGCGCCCACTTGCAGCGTCTTCACCACCGTGAATCCCTTGACTGGATCGTTTGTGAGATCGATTACCGTGACGGTGTTGCTCTTGCCATTCGTGATATAGGCGTATTCGTGATAACGAGGTCCATAAAAAGGAAGGCGGCGCGCGGAAAAGTAATACCATCCAGCGGCAAGCACGAGCGGAACAACGACGGCGATGAGGAGAAGTTTGCGCACAAACGACGCGATGTTGCCGAAGGCAGAAGACTATCAGATATGGCGAAGATCAGTAGAGCTTGAAGTTGACTTGGGCAGCTATCCTTAGTGGGCAAGGCTGCCCGTCCACCACGATTGGCTCGAACGTCCATTGTGAGACGCTCTTAATCGCCTGTTGGTCGAGACCCGGAGTCAGGCTTTTTGTTACCTTGATATCCGCCGTCGCGCCCTCTTTCGTCACGATCACCGAGAGCGTAACGGTACCCTCAATATTTTTCCTCCGATCTTTCTCGTCGTACTCGGGGCTCGTCTGGTGGGTAATGTGAGGAAACACTCCTCGGCGCATGTGGCACAAGGGCACTCCATCGTAGGTTTCCCTCGCCGAATTGTCCTGGCTGAGTAGGTTAGCTGGAAAGACGAAAGCTGTGATGACAGCGAGCGCAAGAACAAGCTGGAACCTTCTCGTCTTCATGACTGTCTACTCCACTGCAATCGTGGTTCGCTCACGAACCTTCGCCTGAACCTTCGCCGGAGATTGTACACCGCGTTCCAGCACAGCCGCGATCTGGTTGACTTGCTCCATGAGCGTATCGAACTGGTCGGGATAGAGCGACTGCATCCCGTCCGAAAGCGCATGGTCGGGATCGTGATGGACTTCTACAATCAGTCCGTCGGCTCCCACCGCGACAGCGGCGCGTGAGAGCGGCGTGACTTTATTGCGCTTACCAGTTCCGTGGCTTGGATCGACAATAATCGGCAAATGGCTGAGCCGCTGCACCGCCGGCACGATGCTGAGATCGAGCGTGTTGCGCGTGTGATCGGCGAAGGTGCGCACTCCGCGCTCGCACAGAACGATGTTGTAATTGCCCTCGCTCATGATATATTCCGCGGCCATTAGAAATTCCTCGAGCGTCGCGGCGATCCCGCGCTTGAGCAGAACGGGTTTGTGGGCGCGCCCGGCACGCTTAAGCAGAGAGAAATTCTGCATGTTGCGCGCACCGATCTGGATGACATCGGCGTACTGATCGACTAAGTCGAGCGATTCGTAGTCGACAGCTTCGGTGACGATGAGCAGGCCAAAGCGATCACGGACTTCGGCCATGATCTTGAGTCCCTCTTCGCCCAGCCCCTGAAAAGAATAAGGAGAGGTACGCGGCTTATAGGCGCCGCCGCGGAAGAACTGCGCTCCGGCGCGGGCAACGCGCTCGGCAATGGCAAAGGCCTGATCGCGGCTCTCAATGCCGCACGGGCCGGCGATGATGGCCAGGTCGCGGCCTCCGATGGTGACGGGCTGGGTGTGCGCGTTGGCGGCGGCGAATTTGATGATCGTGGTGTCGGGCTTGGTGTCGCGGCTGACCAGCTTATAGGGCTTCGAAACCCGGATGACTTCCTGCACGCCGGGCATTTCTTCAAGCGAGCCGGCTTCGACCTCGCCTTTGTTGCCGGTAATGCCGATGGCCGTGCGCTGCGCTCCCGGCATAGCATGGGGACGGTAGCCGAGCGCTTCGATTTTCTGGCAAACCGCGCGAACCTGCTCTTCAGTGGCCTGCGCCTGCATGACGACGAGCATGTGGAAACCTCGACCTACAAGTTTAGCTCATGGAGACGATCCGCGAAATGTAGCCTGCCAAGTACGACAGTTGGGAGATAATTACGCCAACGAGCCTAGAGACCCATTACGACTCGTCCCTAACACCAGCGCCGAGGAGGATTTTTGTGTCAGCGAAGAGCGTGGTAACGATTGTAAGCCGGGCTTTGGCCATCTACTTTATGGCATGGTTCCTGAGCGATTTGACTTATCTTCCATCGCACCTTTTCTCGGTCTTGCACTATGACAGCGGGTTGGACGTGCCCGGTCGGACAACATACTGGCATGATTCTGCGCGCATCTCACTATTCTTTCTCACATTTCGCTTGGTGGCGCTCTTTTTCGCTGTGCAATGGTTTTACCGCGCGGGCCCACGAATTCAAGCCTATTTCCTGACCTCCTCGGGAGAAGAAAACGGCGGAATAGATCGGTAGCCTACGTACTGGCCGCGTCCCCATTGTAAAATGAAGGATTATCTCTGCTGTCGTGAATCATCCTATGCCCCAGGAAGACAAAACGATCTCCACTCCACGCCCCGAACCTGCCGGCGAGCGTTACGACGCGCAGCGCATTGAACAGAAATGGATAGCGCGCTGGCAGAGCGATCCTTCTCTCTATGCGGCGGATGCCCACCCAACCAAACCCAAGTATTACGTTCTGGAGATGCTTCCCTACCCCTCCGGCGCGCTCCACATGGGACACGTGCGCAACTACNNATCCCATGGGCTGGGATTCGTTTGGGCTGCCCGCCGAGAATGCGGCGATCAAAAACAACACTCCGCCCAAGGAGTGGACGCTGGGCAATATAGCGGCCATGAAGGCCCAGATGAAGCGCCTGGGGTTCGGTTATGACTGGTCGCGCGAGGTTACAACCTGCCTGCCCGATTACTACCGCTGGAATCAATGGTTTTTTCTGAAATTCTACGAAGCGGGGTTAGCGTATCGCAAGAAAAGCAAAGTCAACTGGTGTCCGCAGTGCGCTACGGTGCTCGCCAACGAGCAGGTAGTGGGCGGCATGTGCTGGCGGCATGAAGATACTCCAGTCGAGCAGCGCGAACTGGAGCAGTGGTTCTTGCGCATTACCAAGTATGCCGACGAATTGCTTCGCGATCTGGAGAAGTTGCAGGGATGGCCAGAGAAAGTCCGCGTCATGCAGCAGAACTGGATTGGTCGGAGCGCAGGCACGCTGGTGGATTTCGATCTTGGCGGGACGGTAGGCCCCGCGGGTTCGACCATCACGGTGTTCACGACGCGGATCGATACCATCTTCGGTGCGACCTCCGTGCAACTCGCGCCGGAGCATCCGATTGTGCGCGACCTGGTTGTCCGCAACCATGAATTGCGAGCGCAGGTGGAGGGGTTGATCGCCGAACAGCGTCGCGCGAAAGAAGCGGGCGATATCGGCAACATCGAAAAGCACGGCGTGTTTACCGGACGCTACGCGAAGAATCCTTTCAATGGCGAAGCGGTGCCGGTGTGGGTGGCGAACTACATTTTGATGGACTATGGCACGGGCGCCATCATGAGCG
>PMSZ01000224.1 GCA_003168235.1 Acidobacteriaceae bacterium | reverse complement strand
ATACTGTCAAAGCCAGCGCTGAGGGCCTCCAGTCCCTGCATGTCGCGGTTGTAGCAAAGCAAGTCGAACAGAAGACGGGCGGCAAAGCGGCCGCGCTCCGGCCCGCGGCAGGAGGCGACGCGTCCAACCGCGGCAAAGAGCCGGTCGGAGGTGATGCGACTCTCGGCCAGTATTTTTTCGACGCGCGCCGCTTCCTCGCGAAAGATGAGCGCGTTCTTAATCTGCTGCGGGTTGACTCGCNNTCTTTTCGGTTGCGGTCCTCTTGCGTCAGGTCTTCGCCGCTGCCGGTGCCGACGAGCGTGGCTGCATTCTCAGGAGCGCTGAGCGCTTGCTCCAAGTGTGCATCGCTGACCGTTTCGGCGTATCCGAGTTCACGCAGGAAGTTTAGAGCGAACCGCCGCAGAGGCGGGAAACGGTCGGGGTCCTTATCGAAGTTGCCGAACATGTAATAATTTTCGGCGCAAAGATAGTCGTCGCGGCCGTCTTCGGTAAGAATCAAGGGATTGAGAAACAGGCGGTAAACATCGACGGGAAATTCGCCGAGCAATGAACGGCGGGTGCGGGCCAGGGTTTCTTTCTCGATCTCGCCAATCAGACGGAATACTTCATATCCGGCGCGGCGAAGGATGATCTTCTTGCGCACACGGAACGAGGAGACAAGCTCCTGCGTCTGCATCATTTTCACTTGCCGAACGCCTTCGAGCGACTTCGATTTCACGTGGCACTGCTCGAGAATGCGGGCAAACTGCACGTTCAGTTCGGTACGTAGAAACTTGAAGACGGCGAGGCGTCCGAGAACATCGACCGAGGGATTGTTCTCTGACTTGGCGCGATTCAGGATGGCGAGGTGAATCGAGACCAGCAGCGCTTTCAAGTCGGTGGGACCGGGCTTGCTCAGCTTGGTCGCGCTCTGGGCGGAAATGAACTTGCTGTGGGCGACGGGAACATCCATTTCGAAAAGCGATTCCACCTCGCCGAAACGGCAGATGTAACGTGCGAGATGAAAACTCAAGTCGGCAGTGACGCGCGAACTGAGAAAGACGTCGTAGCGTAGATTATCCACACCCAATTGCAAATTGCTGAGCGCGAGGGCGATCGCACGGTATTGAAGATCGGGCAGGGTGGGTGGTTCAGAACTGCGCAACCGAAATACTGGGAGCTTGGGCATCGCCTGGGATCTCTCGCTTAAGCTACTCGCAAATCGCTGAAACTGCGATACTAAGCAGCAGGCTAGCACGCTCGCGGAATAGACCCAAAGTTACGCAAGTTTCGGAGAGCATGGGCGCGCCGAGGTTCGATTTCTCCCGCGACCGCGGGGATCAATTCTTCGAGCCTCAGCCAGGTCGGACGTCGCGGACGTCGTCTCCGGGGTTAAACAACCGACGCATGGCCGTATGGTGGGCGTCGGCCAATCTCCGGTTGAGAGTTTCCACGTCTGCTCTCACCCAGCCCACGCTCGAGATCTGAATCTCGCCGTCCGGCTCGATGAGGAACAGAGAGGGCACGTTGGTCAGGCCGTAGGCGTTCGAAACCGCATAGCCGGCGGGATTGTCGAGGAGTACCGGGAAAGTCACGCCATACTCCTTCAAGAACGCGGTGGTGACGGGTTTATCGTCCTGAGAAATGCCTACAATCGCGACCTTCTGGCTGCCGTAGGCCTTGTGCAGGCGCTCAAGATAGGGAAACGTGTACTGGCAAACCGGACAGGAGACCTTGAAGAAAGCGGCAAGCACGGGGCCCTGCTGCAGAGCGGTTTGCAATGAAAAAGTACTGCCGTCCAGGGCAAGCAAAGAAAAGTCGGGCGCTTTGGTTCCTTCCCGCAATGCGGTCATATCTTTCGCACCTCCAAACAGGCGGTTGAGCCAGGTCATGGACAATCTCTCTTCTAGTTATTAGATGATACCGCCCGCCCGCAGAATCTTACGTGTCAATCCCGTGATGGGGAGCTGCGGGATGCGATCAATTGCGATCCACTTGCCTCTTGCGGTGAACGGAGCGTTGGCTAATGGAGGATCCCGCAGAACATGAACCGTGTAGTCGGTGACGGTGATGGAATGGCGGAATGTGCGCCAGTGCGCGGGCGCCGATCGCGGAGGCTCGGACGATGCCGGCAGTTCCCACATGCCCGCCATGAGCGAAGCGTGCTTGGGGCGCTGTACCAGACGGATCTCGTTGCAGCGCTGGCCAACTCCATCCCGTTGCTCGAGCGCGCACCAGATCTGTTTTTTCCGCTGGCGCGTGGATGTCAGCGTCCGGGGAATTTCCCCTTGCGTGGCACACCATTGTCGGACCGGACACTCCGGGCAGCGCGGGGCTCGCGGTGTACAAACGGTTGCGCCAAGTTCCATCATCGCCTGGTTGAAATCCCCAGGCCGCAAATCGTCGAGAAGCGCCTGAGCATGTTGCCAGGATTGCGCCGCAGTCAGAGGAATACCCATGATTCTTTCCAACACGCGCGCGACGTTACCATCGACGACGGCGACCGGTTTGGCAAAGGCGATGCTGGCAATGGCCGCAGCCGTGTAGCGTCCGATGCCGGGGAGCGCGAGTAGCGAGTCGAAAGCCCGCGGGAAGCAACCGCCGTGCTGCTCGACGATCTGCCGCGCGCATTGATGCAACCGCCGCGCTCTCTGGTAGTAGCCGAGTCCGCTCCAGGCGGCCAGTACGTCATCTTCGCGCGCCGCGGCGAGCGCTTCGACATCCGGAAACCGGGCAAGGAAAATCCTGTAATGCTCAAGCACGGCGACGACACGCGTCTGTTGCAGCATGATTTCGCTGAGCCAGATCGCGTAAGGATCGCGAGTGCGCCGCCAGGGAAGGTCGCGACGACTCCGGTCGTACCAACGGAGCAGCGCGCGGCGAAAACGGCTGAGACCCTTGCCGAGAACTCCGTGATTAATTTGGGACGAGACCTTAGCCCCGCGGGAGACGGGTCGCAGAGCTTTTCCCGGGATCGGGGTCTGCGTGCGCATTTACGGTTGGCTGACGCTGTGCGCTATCTCGACCCACCCGGACTTTTGCTGTTGCCAGACAGTCATCATGTGCTGCGGTGTCGAGGGGAGCGGCTGCGAGCCGCTGGTTGTCGAGGCGGCGCCGTTCAGAGTGATGGTGTAGGTCACCACGATGGTATTTCCGTTTAACTCGGTTTTCAGGTCGCCGATCGAAAAGGCTTTTAGCTGCCAGGTACGGTACTGCTCCAGCGCGGCCTCGCGATCAAGACCTCCTGCAGGAGTGACGCCCGCGTAATTCGAAGAGAGCGCGCGTTCCACCTCGACCCAGTTTGCCGCTTGTATCTGCTTCCAGAAGACGCGTTCCAACCCCTCGCCTCCGGTCGCTTCGGAGAAAGCACGCGCGGGATGATCGCCGTTGAAGGTACATGACGCGCTGAAGAGCAAGGCGAGCAGCAGAGCGAAAGGTAAGGCGAGCTTCGACGCGAAACGTCGCGCCCAAATCATAGGACCCGCCGGAGAGGAGACGGCCACCCTCGGAGACATGGCGTGATTGTATCGTGACGAGGCCCACCCGGGGGATGGGTTCATAGCCGAGAGCATCTGGCAGATATATATCCGCCCCGCGTCGGCGAATGTTGCCCGACGCGGGGCAGGGGGTGCCTCGGTTAATGGGGCGGAGCGAAAGTAAGCGCGATCTGCTCTCCAGGTGAATTTTCTAGTTTTGACACTTCACGTTCGACGGGTAGTTTGGTAAGTTCCCTGCCGATCTCATTGCCCGCCTCCCATATCTGAGACAGGAAATACCGATCGTTATACCGGTTGAAGATCAGTTTGGTTGAGGTAGGTGCTTCTCTGGATTCCACGGAGATGGTCCCGATGCCAGTCAGGACTTCTCCCCTCTCGTCTCGCAGGATGGTGGTGTTTTGAAATAGTGGTTTCAGGCTGTATTCCCCAGCCAAGAACCTCTGCTGTCCAATGTTGAAGTTAAACGGGATTTTCACTCGGATGCTCTGGCTCTCATATTGGGCATGG
>PMSZ01000385.1 GCA_003168235.1 Acidobacteriaceae bacterium | reverse complement strand
CCTGCATGATCTTGAACAGTCCCGCCTCGCAGGTGAGCTGATACATGAAGATGACGTTGAGGATGATCCAACCGATCGGCAGCAGGCCGTAACCGGCGCCCAGCACGGCCGTTTTGGCGGCGAGGCTGGCGGGCATGCCGAAAATCCAGATGGCGCAGATCAGGGAAGTGGCGAGGCCGAGAAGCGCGGCAAAATGCGCTTTCATGTGCAGCAGCGCCAAACTCCCCAGCAGCACGACCACCGGAAGCGTGGCCAGCAGCGCCGAGAGCCACCAGTGTTGCACCGGATCGTAGTTCTGCGGCCAGGGGTGGGCAGGCGGTCCAAGGCGCAAGATCATCACCGCGGCAATCACGGCGGCGATGAGCCCCGCGATCCAGAATATGGGATTGGCGACGGGAATGGCTGCGGTATTAGCGGGTGCGGGAGAAGATTTCGGTGCCTTGTCGGTAGAGGTCAAGGGCCCTCCGGGAGCCTGCACGGATTCTGGTCAGGCATTGTAGTACGGCAAGTCCGCATGTGCCAGAGATGTTCTTCTTGAGGGACGACGGCTTGGAACGTCGGCTAGGCCCGTCAGCCGGATTTCGCGCTCGGCAAACTTTGCGCTCGTCATGATCCCGGCCCGCGCTACAATGTCGGGCGCTGAAGGTAAGCAGCTTGAGGCCGGAGCGGAAGGACCGCGCATGCACATGTCAGATGGAAACGCGTCACGAGAGAAGCCAACGCGTCAGGAGCAGCCGCTCGTCCGTTTTGGACTGGGCCTCGCGAACTGGAGTGAGCAGTGGTTTCCAGATCCGCTGGTCTTCGCGCTGCTGGGAGTAGTGGTGGTTTTCATCGTGGGACTCATCCTTCATCAGAGTCCCGCGAAACTTGCCATTCAGGGCGGGAAGAGCTTCTGGGCGCTGGTGCCGTTCACCATGCAGATGGTGATGATCATCATTGGCGGATATGTCGTTGCCTCCACGCCACTGGTGTCTCGCGCCATCCGCGCGCTGGCGGGAATTCCGAAAACGCCGCGCGGAGCGATCGCACTGGTCGCGCTCTTCTCCATGCTGACGTCGCTGATCTCGTGGGGATTGAGCCTGATTTTCAGCGGACTGTTTGTGCGCGAACTGGCGCATCGCGTCAAGGGCATGGATTATCGCGCAGCGGGAGGGGCGGCGTATCTGGGGTTGGGCGCGGTGTGGGCGATGGGGTTATCGTCTTCGGCCGCGATGTTGATGGCAACCAAGTCGGCGATGCCGCCAACGTTGTTCAATATCAGCGGACTGATTCCGCTAACTCAGACTTTATTTTTGTGGCCGAGTATTGCGACGACGGCGATCCTGATTGTGCTGTCAGTGCTGGTCGCTTACTTGTCCGCGCCGCCGGCAGAGCGGGCGCGGACGGCGGAATCCTACGGAATCGAATACGAACCGATTCTTTCGCGCCTTGAGGTCAGGAGAAAACCGGGCGAGTGGCTGGAATACAGTCCGCTGCTGACCATCCTGGTCGCGGCTCTGTTGTGCTGGTATCTGGTCGATGTCTTTCGTACCTCGCCGCAAGGCGCGCTGGCTGCGCTCGATCTGAATACTTACAACCTGATGTTTATTACGGTCGGTCTTTTACTGCACTGGCGGCCGAAGCGCTTTATGCGCGCGGTTTCGGATTGCATTCCCGCTACCGGTGGAGTGCTGATCCAGTTTCCGTTTTACGCCGTAATCTTCGGAATGATCGTCGGCACAGGAATTGCCGACGCGCTGGCGAAGCTGTTCGCATCGATCAGCACGCATGGTACTTATCCGCTGCTGGTGGCGACGTATTCGGCGGTGCTGGGCGTCTTTATTCCTTCAGGCGGCAGCAAGTGGGTGATTGAAGCCCCGTATGTCTTGCAGGCAGCGAATCTGCATCAGGTGCATTTGGGTTGGGTGGTGCAGATCTATAACGCGTCAGAGGCGCTGCCGAATCTCGTCAATCCCTTCTGGATGTTGCCGCTGCTCGGCATTTTGAAATTGAAAGCGCGCGACATTGTGGGATATGGAATGCTGCAACTGATGGTGCACATTCCGGTTGTGTTCTTCTTGTGCTGGCTCTTTGCGCGATATATTCCCTATTTGCCGCCGATGAAGTAGGAATGGCCGACCTGATCATTGCGTCGGCGAAGTGCCGGGCGACTTGCTGGGCGGAGTCGCCGTTGGAGCGGGTGTTGTTGCCGCCGGCGGCTTTGGTTTCGGCGCAGCCTTCTTTTTTGCCGGCGGTTTTGCGGCCGGCTCGGTGTCATCCACCACAATCTTCTTCGGAGGCGCAGGTGGACCGGCGGACAGAGTTTTGACCTGGGCGCGCAGATGCGTCAGTTCATCTTCCTTGCTGGCTGTCAGCTTCTGCATGCGCTCGCCAAAGGCGCGGCGCGCGGTTTCGAGTCCAGTCATGTCGTTGCCTAGGCTTTGAAACTCGTCCTTGGTCCCGAAAGCGCCCGCCGATTCCACCACTGAGCCGAAGACGTCGTAGAGCGCGTCGAGGTTGCGGTAAAGCTTGAAGCTTGTGACCAGGTTCTCGGGCGAGTTGTTCAGTTGCGTGATGATTTCGGGTAGCGCCGACTGCAGATTGCGCTGCACCGACTCCACGTTCGTCAAGGTCTCTTGCTTGTTCGAAGCGCTCGTCTTCCACTTCTCGATGTGGATCTTCCCCAGGTCGGTCAAGATGCTCTGCGCCGTTTGCTGCAACGGCGCGATAATGCCGTTCAACTCGCTGACGGAGGTATAAGCCACCGCCGGCTGGTTTCCGCTGGGCGCATTCTGCGCGCCGGCGAGCGGCGCCAGCAACGCGAGAATGAGAGAGACAAGACAAATGAAGACGTTCCGCGAGTTCATGGGGCTCCGATAGTTTGCGGATGACCTGCCAACTCATCCTAGTTGAGGAGGGCAACGATCGTCGAGTGCATGATCGTCGAGCGCAAGATCGTCGAGAGAATGATCGTCGAGTCTATCTGCGCTGCTTTCGGGTGTCGTTTCGGCCGTGCCTCGGCTCGCAAACGGGATGATGACCGTCTGCAGCACTCGGGTCGAGTTTGACGCGGCGGTGAAGCTAAGCGAGAATTGAAAGACGGCAACCGCCGTCCGTAACCACGTGGGCCTGTGGCGCAGCTGGGAGCGCGCTTCCATGGCATGGAAGAGGTCGTCGGTTCGATCCCGACCAGGTCCACCAAATCTCCCACCTCCGTTTTACAAGCCACGCAAGCTGCGTGTATCGTTGTTTTCGCAAGTCGTTTCGCACTTCCTATTTCTCGCAAGTTCCTGGTGACCCCCATGTCGACATTTCGAACCATCCTGCTCATCTTCCTGGCATCCGCTTCTTCCGCTCGGCTATCGTTTGCTTCCGTCTCTGCCGCGTCACCGCAGGCGAGTGAAACAGGATCGGCGCCGGAACAGTTGGCAACTGATACGCCGCGAGTCACTCCCGGCGGAGCGACTTTCACGGTCCCCGCGGGCTGGTCGATGGTGACCTACAAGAACATGGTCGTGCTGGATCCGCCCGAACCCGACCTGCACGTCGTACTTTTCGATTCTGCGGCGGCCGATGCCAACGCCGCGGTGGCGGCGGCATGGGCTGCTTACAAGCCCGACCACAAGTGGCCGCAGAAGATGGTCACGCCGCGTCCAGCGCGGAACGGCTGGGACGAGCGGCAGGTGTTTGATTACGAAACTTCTCCCAACGAGCGGTTGGCCATCCAGGTGGTCGCCTCACGCGCCGGAAAAGAATGGACGGTGCTGATTCTGGATGCCAGCGAACCAACGCTCGAAAAGCGCAGCGCTCCGCTCGGGCTGATTATTCAAAGCTTGCGTCCGAAGGGGTACGCGCGCGAATCTTTTGCCGGCCGCAAAGCCCAGCCGCTGGATGCAGCACACATTGCGCAGCTCAAAGAGTTTGTTGAGACCTCGATGAAGGAACTGGGCATTCCCGGCGTATCGATGGCGCTCGTCGATGGCGGAAAGGTCGTGTATGAAGGTGGATTTGGCGTGCGCGAACTTGGCAAGCCGGAGCGAGTCGACGAAAACACGCTGTTCATGGCGGCGTCGAACACGAAGGGAATGACGACGCTTCTGTTGGCGGAGTTGGTCGACGAGAAAAAATTGCGCTGGGATGAGCCGGTCACCGAAGTCTTTCCGAGCTTCAAACTCGGCGATGCGGACACGACCAAAAAAGTGCTGGTGAAGAACCTGATTTGCGCCTGCACCGGATTGCCGCGGCAAGACATGGAATGGATCTTCGAATTCAAGAACGCGACGCCGGAATCGACGTTGGCTTTGCTGGGGACAATGCAGCCGACCAGTAAGTTTGGCGAGGTCTTCCAATACAGCAATATGATGGCTGCGGCCGCGGGATACATTGGCGCGCATCTCGTGTATCCGAACCTGG
>PMSZ01000244.1 GCA_003168235.1 Acidobacteriaceae bacterium | reverse complement strand
ATTTTTTCGGAAAATGACGTGCGTGCCATCATTCGCGAAATCCGTCCCGACTTTCACGCCAAGGGCACCGACTATACCGTCGACAACGTTCCCGAGCGCGCCGACGTCGAGGCTTGCGGAGGCCGCGTCGTGATCGTGGGCGATCCGAAAAATCACTCCGCCACCGAAATCATTCGCTCGCGTCTGAAAACTCGCGTCTGAAAACTCGTGTCTCAAAAAAATGACCGTCTCTCCCCTCGCCCGCCCGCAGCGATTCGAAAGCCTGCTCATCGTCCGCCTCGGCGCCATGGGAGACATCATTCACACCTTGCCCGCCGCAACCGCGCTGCGCCAGGCTTTTCCTCACGCAACTTTAGGATGGCTCGTCGAAGAGCGCTGGGCAGAATTGCTCTGCACCCTGCGCTACCCGCGTTCGGGACCGCGTTCCCCGCAACGTCCGCTGGTTGATCGCGTGCACTCCGTCAACACTGCGGAATGGCGTCGCGCACTTTTTTCTTTCAACACCTGGCAGCAGATTGCAACGGGCTTGAGCCAGTTGCGCGGAATTCGATATGACGCAGTCATCGATTTTCAGGGTGCGGTGCGTTCCGCATTGCTCGGTCGCTGGTCGGGTTCGCCGATTCTCTACGGAGACGCGCAGCCCCGCGAAAATGCCGCCAGCATGTTTTACACGCGAAAGGTGCTGACGACGTGCAACGGCAGGCACGTCGTCCAACAAGCGCTGGCGCTCGCCGTCGCTGTCATCTCCTCTGGTACGGCAACTTCCGCAGCGCCAACCCCGGCCGCGGAGTTACCAGCCGAGTTTCCCGTGGACCCGGATGCCGAAAGGAAGATTCGCGAACTTACGTCCGATGCCAAAGATTACGTTATTCTCAACCCCGGCGCGGGATGGGGCGCGAAAATGTGGCCGGCCGAACGTTACGGCCAGGTTGCGAAAGAGCTTGCGCGATATGGATTCTCGTCCCTCGTCAACTACGGGCCTGGAGAAGAAGCTCTGGCCGCCGCGGTCGAAGCCGTCAGCAACGGAACTGCGCGAAAAATCTCCTGCTCAATTTCCGAACTCATCGCCCTCACCCGCCGCGCCCGCCTGTTCATCGGCGGCGATACCGGGCCCATGCATCTGGCGGCAGCTTTGAAAATTCCAGTGGTCGGAATCTTTGGCCCCACAAATCCTGTGCGCAATGGCCCGTTCGCGACGCAGTCGGTAGTCTTGCGGAACGCGAGCAGCAAGACCGATCACCGCCGCCGCGGTGAACCCGACCAAGGATTGCTCGAAATCACCGCTGAAGAAGTCGTCGCCGCAAGCCGTAAACTGCTACAGAACCGCGCTGACCAATCCCACGTGGCCAAAGCAAGCCGCGGTTAAGTGACCCGTGGTTAAAGCAATGTGGTTTAAATAAAATGACGAACGCTCCCCAACCCGAATCACTCTGGCCACCGCCGGGCGTCTCCACCTGGTCGCTTGTAGCGCGCCGCGTCCGCGTGCCCTTGGGATTTTTATTCGCAGCGGTCTATCTCTGGCTGGCGCATCCCACTCGAACTTCGCTTCTCGCGGGCGCGTTGCTGCTCATTCCCGGCCTGCTGCTGCGCGCACTCGCCTCTGGCCACGTGCAGAAAGACAAGCAGCTCACCACCAGCGGCCCTTATGCCTACACGCGCAATCCTTTATATCTGGGATCGCTGATGCTGGCCCTTGGCTTCGCCGTCGCCGCGCGCAACTGGTGGATCGTCGCCGTCATGCTCGTGATGTTTGCCGCGATTTACGTTCCGGTCATTGCCGGCGAAGAGCGTTATTTGCGCGGCGCCTTCCCCGAGTATGACGATTATGCGCGCAGAGTTCCTCGCATGTTTCCCCGTCTCACTCCCTACGGCAGCGAGCGCGGTTCCTTCTCTTCCGCCCGCTATTGGAAGCACCACGAATATGAGGCAAGCATTGGGTGCGCCGTCATGCTGATCATCCTTGTCGTTAAGCTGACGATCCATCCGGTGTGGTAGTCTGCCGTTAGTATGGTGTTTGTCCGGGGAGGCCGCGGAAAAATTCTCGTTCTCGCCTCTGCCCTGATCTTTCACTCCGCCGCCGTTTCGCCCGCCCAGCAGCCGCAACCCGCACCCACCGCCACTATCGGCGCCGATCACGGTCATATCGAGCCGCCGCGTGCCAACTACGCTTTCCCCGATGGACACGCCTACGTTTACTCCGGTGAGTGGCACGTCATCACCGCTGGCACCGGCACCGTAAGAATGGAAGTCGACGGAAAAGAGCGCAAGGTCGTCGCCACTGCCGAATCCGTCGGAGCTGTCAACGTCCTGTTTCCCGTCCACGATCGCTTCGAATCGCGTTTCGATCCCCGCACCTTCTGCTCGCTCTCGATTTTCAAACACAGCGAAGAAGGCCTGCACAAACGCGAGACTTCGATCCACTTCGACTATGCGCGCAAGAAAAGCACGCTCGACGAGCGCAACCTGAAGACCGGCGAAACCAAGCACGTCGAAAACGATTTGCTGAGTTGCTCCACCGATTTCATTGCCGGTTTCTACTACCTCCAGTCGCTGCCGCTGCAACTTGGCGAGCGCTACGAATTCCCCCTCAGCGATGGCAAAACCGCGGTCGTCCGCGCCTCCGTCGATAAACGCGAGCAGATCAGGGTCCCTGCCGGAACATTTCCCACCCTGATGGTCACGGCCGAAGCCATCTCCGGCCCGCTGCAATCGAAAGGTAAAGTTTGGGTTTGGTACTCCGAGGACCCCAGCCACACGCCCGTGCAAATGCGCGTCAAGCTGGGATGGGGCACGCTGCTCTTCCGCCTGCAGCGCATAGAAAAATGAAAAAGTGAAATGAGAAAATAAAAAATAAAATGAAAAGTTGTCCCGGCCCCGCTACTTCTGCGCCACCACCGCCTGCTTCGCCTTCGCCAACTCCGGACGCTCCGACGTCGACCCGTCGCAAGTCTTCACCAGCACCGCGTAATATTCCGCCGCCTTTGAAGCCTGCCCCGCCATCTCTGCCGCCTGCGCCGCGCCATACAATCCATTAAATCGCTTTGGATTAAACTTCAGATCTCCCTGATATTCCGCCAGCGCCATCTCCGGACGCTTCATCTCCATCAGCATATCCGCCAGCATCTCCCGCGCCGGAATTGAAGTCTGCTCCTCGCCGACTGCATCTTCATGGTCTGCGGCCTTGCGCAGCGCGGCCGTTGCCTCCTCGTCCTTACCCTCGGCATGCAGCACCCACGCCGACGCCTCCTGATACAGCATCTCCGTATACTCGGCCAGGTANNTTCCCGGCGCGCGCGCTGCCAATCGCCTTCGCCCAGTAGGTATAAGCGCGGTCGCCCGGCTCGGCCTTCGCAATCACCGCTAACCCCGCCGCGTCCCGCCACCGATGCAATTCCAACGCGTACATCGCCGGAAACTTCGACATCCCGAACGCCTGCATGTCTCCAATCCCGCCCATCGACATCGCCGGCATCGTCTTCACTTCTTCAATCACCTTGAGCGCATCCTCTTCCCGCCCGCTCTGCAAATACGCATAAATCAAAAAATCCATCGCGTGGAACTGATGCCCTTCGCC
>PMSZ01000056.1 GCA_003168235.1 Acidobacteriaceae bacterium | reverse complement strand
GTTTACTACGTTCGACGGCAAATCTCGTTGTCCAGCAACGTCTATCGCGTGCCCAGTTTGGGCGGAGAGCCGCAAAAGCTGGCAGAGAACGTGTTCTACAGTGGCGTAGCTCTTTCTCCCGACGACAAGCAAATGGCATTCGTACACACTGGTGCGGGGGGAGAGAGCTCGGTAGTGATTATCGACTCTGACGGCAGCGCTGAACGGAAGTTGGCCACGCGACGCCCACCCGCGTTTTATACCGGGAACGTAGCCTGGTCTCCCAATGGCCAGCTCCTGGCTTTAAACGTCGCTGACACCAAGACGAACCAATTCGGGGTGGTTGTACTGCCCGTCGCGGGAGGGTCGGAGGCGCCTGTACCGATGAAGGGGGCCGGGGCGCAATTCGTCGCCGAAGTCACTTGGCTGCCAGATTCGAGCGGGCTGCTTCTGGTGGCGGGCGCTACGCCGAGTTCCACTCCTCAGCTTTGGCAACTCTCCTATCCAGGCGGTCAGCTGAATAAGATCACAAATGATTTGGACGCTTATTCCAGTCTGAGCTTGACCGCCGATGGGCACACGCTAGCTGTCGTACAGAATGACTTGCTCTCGAACCTCTGCGTTCTGCCCCGCGGCCAAACGAGCGAGTCGCAGCAGATCACTTCCGGACGAGGCAAACAGGAAGGATATGCCGGCCTCACGTGGCTCTCGAACGACCACCTGGCCTATTCGTCCTTAGCCGGCAGCAGCCCGCAGGTCTGGGCCGTGGATGCCGACGGCAGCCATCCGAAACAAATCACTCAAGCCGGAGACTTCGGAGGGTTCACCGACATTCGAGCTTGTGCCAGTGGTCGATATTTGTTAACCGTGACGAATCGTCCCGGTATCTGGCGGTTTGATGCCGACGGCAATCATGCAAAACAGCTGACCACACACGATGAGGACTTTTACCCCTCTTGTTCGCCGGATGGGAATTGGGTCGTTTTTGCATCGCTGCGATTAGGTAGTGTCCCTACGCTCTGGAAGGTGCCGGTCGACGGTGGTGAAACGGAAGCGCTCAAAGATCATCCGCCGGGGTTGCCGGACGTTTCGCCCGACGGCAAATGGATCGCAACCAGCGACGAAGCTGAGCCGGGCAAGCCGAGACTGCTCATCATTCCGTTCCAAGGCGGCTCGCCGGTCAAGACTTTCAATGTTGCCAGCGCCACGCCGGCCGGAGACTACCGTCAAGTCTTGTGGACCAGAGACGGACGGGAGTTGACCTACGTCGATACCCGTAACGGCGTCTCAAACCTGAGGAGCCAGCCCGTTGATGGCGGTCCTCCTCGGCAACTGACAGATTTGAAGTCTGGCCAGATCTTTCGATTTGCCTGGTCCCCGGACGGCAAGCGCGCGGCCCTGGCCTGCGGGAATCAAACCAGCGACGTTGTGCTGCTTAAGGATCAGGGTAAGTAGATTCAGACCCAACACAGGGTTAACAGATTGAATCCGCAGCCAGCTTGACTTCGCCACTCACCACTTTACCGGTAACTTTTGAGGCCGCGGAACCCTGATTTCATCAATTATCCACGTCGAGCGTTGGCAAAATGGTAAAACCAGCTTCCGTTCTGGGGGGCGGATTACCCCCTGTTTGTCACTCGGGACTTAGGGACCTCGCAACAATAAGTAACCAGTGATAGTGTTAAATCAAACATCAAGAGCCGCCTAGTAAAGCCGGGAATGTCAACCGTGAGCCACTGAGATGGCACTCCACAGGCTCAAAATACGCGATCGATATCCCCCGGGAGGGCTCAGATTTATTATGTTATAGTTCTCACTATCCCACGCAAGGAGTGTGAACTCTAACATTATGCGACCCACTTCCTTCGATCCATCCGTCCTGCGCCAACATCTCCGCCGTAACAAGATCGCCGATCTAGCTGAGCTGAAACGCGTTCTCGGCACGGACACCGATCTCACGGTCTTTCGTAAACTGAAGCACCTTCAATATCTCGCCAGCTACACCCATCGCGGCCGCTTCTACACCCTTCCCGAAATCGCTCACTTCGACGATCGCGGACTGTGGTCGCTTGAAGGGGTCTGGTTCTCCCGCCACGGCACGCTGCTGGCTACTCTAGAAACCTTCGTCAACCAGTCTTCCAACGGCTATTACGCCCATGAATTGGCCGATGCCCTGCACGCTGAAGTGCAGCAACCTCTCCGCCATCTGGTCGAGCAACAGCGCTTGGCGCGAATGGAGGTGGAGGGCCAGTTTCTCTATACCGCCAGCGAACCCGTTCCGCGCCGCAAACAGATGCTCGCCCGGCGCAGCGCTCAGGCCGTTCCTGTAGCCGTCCATTCCGCCGACCTCCAGGCTTCTCCCCATGAACTCAAGGCCGCCATCCTGCTGTTCTATGGCCTGCTCGATGAACAACAGCGCCGCTTGTTTGCCGGGCTGGAGTCCATCCGCTTGGGCCACGGCGGCGACACTCTGCTCGGCGATTTCCTGGGCTTGGACGTGCATACCGTGGCCCGCGGTCGGCAGCAACTGCTGGATCAGAATGTGGTCAGCGGCCGCTCTCGCCGCACCGGTGGTGGTCGTACTCCGGCGGAAAAAAAACGCCCGACCTAATCGCGGTTCTCCATTGCCTGCTCGAACACGATACCGCGGGCGATCCCATGACCGGCTTACGCTGGTCGCGCCGCACCACCACCACCATCGCTGCAGAGTTGTCCAAACTCGGCATTGCCGTCTCGCCCAATACCGTCGCCCGCCTGCTCCATGACATGGGCTATTCCTTGCGGGTCAATCAAAAGCAGATCTCGACCAATTCGAGTCCCCACCGCAACCTTCAGTTCGAATATCTCGCCGAACTGCGCTACCGCTTCCAGCGCCGTCATCTCCCCATCGTCAGCGTGGACAGCAAAAAACGCGAACTCGTCGGCAATTTTAAAAATCCTGGCCGCCGTTGGGAATCCGCCCCGCGTTGCGTCTATGATCACGACTTCCGCACCGATTCCATCGGGGTCGCCATTCCCTATGGGATTTACGATGTAATGGAAAATCGCGGTGCTCTGGTGGTTGGCGTTTCCCACGATACCTCCGCCTTTGCCGCTCATGCCATTGCTCATTGGTGGCACCAGGAAGGTTCCACCCGCTATCGCGGTTCCCGCCAACTGCTCATTCTCGCCGATACCGGCGGCAGCAACAGTTGCCGCTGTCATGCCTGGAAAACTGAGCTCCAGTCCCAACTGGCCAACTCCTTTGCCCTGGCCGTCACCGTGGCCCACTATCCCACTGGCGCTTCCAAATGGAATCCCATCGAGCATCGTTTGTTCAGTCAGATCAGCAGGAACTGGGCAGCCGAGCCGCTGGACAGCTATGACAAGGCCCTGAAGTTTATCCGCACCACTACAACCACTACCGGACTGAAAGTGACTGCACGCCTGGACACCACCTATTACCCAACTGGCGTCAAGGTCTCAAAACAAGAGATCGAGCAACTCTCCATCCGGCAGAAACGGGTCTTGCCCAAATGGAATTACACCATCTCGCCGCGCAATGTGAAATAGTTTTTGGGCGTCCCCTTAGTACCGCTAAAAATAACGTCCGCGGTCCGGCTCCGTGCATGGTTGGTCGCGCCGATGAGGCGAGGCGCGCTTTTGGGGGTCGTGGCGGAATTGATGGCAGAGGACGCGGAAGGCGGCCGGGGAGTAACCAAAACGGCGGGCGACGTCGCCGGAAGGCTCATCATCGACGAGGAAGGCGCGGATCGCTTCATACTGACGTTGCAAGGGAAACTGTGGAGCGAGGAAGAACTTCTCGTCAGAAGGGGTGATTATCTGATTCACAGTACTAGAAGCCACAATCAGATAGTGCTATAAAACATTACCTGGTCAATATGTTTCTGGCATCGAAGGCCGGATAAGCAACAAATGCATACAGGAGAGGAGAATTCTACATATGTTCGGACAACAGAGGAGTCGCGGCGTGGGCCATGCATAACACGATAGGACTCACGTAATTTAATTATGAGTACTGTATATAGCTAATGAGACGAGTAGGAATACGCCACT
>PMSZ01000068.1 GCA_003168235.1 Acidobacteriaceae bacterium | reverse complement strand
CGTGCGCGATGCTGCCGCCGAATGGTGTTTCACGCCGCGCGCGCTCCGCATCCAGGTGAATCCACTGCCGGTCCTCCGTAGCGTCGGCAAATTTCTGGATGCGCTCCTGCGTGACCACGAACCAGTCCGTTGCCGGGAACTCGCGTCCCTCACACGATTTCAAGGAATTCAAATTTTCAATCTCAAAAGATGGCATAGGAGTTTGTCATGACGACATTAACAGACATCTCGCGCAAAACCACAAAGGGCGTCGCGTTCCTCATCGAAGACTCTACCCCCCACGACATTTTCACGCCTGAAGATCTAAGTGACGAACATCTCGCCGTCGGCCGCATGGTCGATGAATTCTGGGCCAACGAAGTCGAGCCCAATCTGCCCGCGATCCGCGAAAAAAAGCCGGGCGCTGCCATGGCGGTGCTGCGCAAGTCGGTCGACCTCGGCCTCACCGCCATGGCCATCCCCGAAGAATACGGAGGCATGGCCATGGATCTTCCCTCGCTGATGGTCACCGCCGAGCGCATGGGCCGCGACGGTTCTTACGGAGGTTGGCACTCCGCTCACACCGGTATCGGCACCTTGCCCATCGTCTACTTCGGCAACGAACAGCAGAAAAGAAAATATCTCCCGAAGCTGGCGAAAGTCGAACTGCTCGCTGCCTACGCGCTGACCGAACCTCTCGCCGGTTCTGACGCGCTTTCCGCCCGTACCCGCGCCGATCTCGCGCCCGATGGCAAGCACTACATCCTCAACGGCCAGAAAATGTGGATCACCAATGGCGGCGCTGCCGATCTCTTCACCGTGTTCGCAAAAGTCGGCGGAGAAAAGTTCACCGCATTTCTCGTCGAGCGCAGCTTTGCCGGCGTGAGCAGCGGAGCCGAAGAACACAAAATGGGAATCACCGGCAGTTCGACCACTGCTGTCTATCTCGATAACGTTGCCGTGCCGGTCGAAAACGTCCTCGGAGAAATTGGCCGCGGCCACGTCATCGCCTTCAACATACTCAACATCGGCCGTCTCAAACTCGGCCCCGCGCTAGTCGGAGCTGCAAAAAACGTTCTGGCCATCAGTATCAAATACGCCAAGCAGCGCAAGGCATTCGGATCGACCATTTCTGAGTTCGGCGCAATCCAGCACAAACTCGCGGAAATGATGATTCGCATCTTCGTCACCGAATCGATGGCGTGGCGCGTGGTCGGACTGATCGAAAGTCAAATGCATGCAGCGGAATCGGCCAACAACCAGAACCAGGAACTGAAAGCCATCGAAGAGTTCGCCGCCGAGTGCTCTATGGTCAAGGTCTATGCCGCGGAGATGCTCGACTACGTCGTCGACGAAGGCGTCCAGATCCACGGCGGTTACGGATACCACCAGGACTACGCCGTCGAGCGCTACTATCGTGATGCACGCATCAACCGCCTGTTCGAAGGCACCAGTGAAATCAATCGTCTCGTGATCACCGGCATGCCGCTCAAACGCGCTGCCCGCGGACTTCTGCCGCTGTTCGAGGCCGCCCGCGAAGTCCTGCAACAACTCAATCAACCGCTCAAGTCAGCCGGCAACGCCGCCGACGCCGAAACGACTCTCGTCCACAACGCCAAACAAATCGCGCTCCTCACGCTCGCCGCAGCCCACCAGAAATTCGGCGCACAGCTCGAACAACAGCAGGAAATCGTCATGAACCTCTCCGACATCATCATGGAGGTCTTCGCCATGGAGTCGGCTCTGCTTCGCGCCCGCAAACTCGCCGCCGCCGGCGCTGGCCTCAACGCCGCGGACGCCTGCGCCGTCTATCTCCGCGACGCCATCGCCAAAGTCGAGCTCTCGTCCCGCACCATTCTGAGCGCCGTCCAAAGCGGTGACGACTTGCGCCGCTATCTTTCCCGCGTGCGCGAATATGCCAATCACGATCCCGTGAACGCCATCGCCCTCCGCCGTCAGATCGCCGTCCGTCTGTTGGCAAGCGAACGCTATACCGTCTGAGTCGCGCACAACATCGAAGGAGCCATCATGCCACTAACCAATCACAAGTTTCTCCTCGCCGCGCGCCCCGTCGGCATGCCCAAGCCCACCGACTGGACCTTCACTGAAGAGCCGCTCCCAGAGCCGAAAGACGGCGAATTCCTCGTCCAGATCCTCTACATCTCGCTCGATCCCGCCATGCGCATGTGGATCAACGAAGCCCGCTCCTACATCCCGCCGGTCGCCATCGGAGAAGTGATGCGCGCCCTCGCCCTCGGCGTCGTCACCGCATCGCGCAATCCCCACTTCGCCATCGGCGATCATGTTTCCGGAGCGTTCGGTGTTCAGGAATACGCGCTCAGCGACGGCCGCCGCGTCACCAAAGTCGATCCCAAACTCGCGCCGCTGCCAAAGTTTCTCAGCGTCTTCGGCATGACCGGCATGACCGCATATTTCGCTCTGCTCGATACTGGCCAGCCCCAGCCCGGAGAAACCGTCGTCATCTCCGCCGCTGCCGGAGCCGTCGGCGCGCTCGCCGGTCAGATCGCCAAAATCAAGAATTGCCGCGTCGTCGGCATCGCCGGCGGAGCAGAGAAGTGCCGCTACATCGTCCACGACCTCGGCTTCGACGCCGCCATCGATTACAAATCGGAAGATGTCAAGCAGTCCCTGCGCCAGCATTGTCCCGACGGAATCGACGTCTACTTCGATAACGTCGGCGGCACAATTCTTGAGGCCGCGCTCGCCAACATCCGCCTGCACGCCCGCATCGTGATCTGCGGAGCCATCTCGCAATACAACAACACCGGCCCCGCCACTGGCCCGCGCAACTACATGTCGCTGCTCACCAATCGCGCCACCATGAAAGGCATGTTGGTCATGGACTACGCCGACCGTTTCCCCCAGGCCGCCGCCGAAATGGCAACCTGGGTCGCGGCCGGCAAGTTGAAGTCGCGCGAAGATATCGTCGAAGGTATCGCCACCTTCCCCGAAACTCTGCTCAAACTTTTCAAAAGCGAGAACACCGGCAAGCTGATGCTCAAGGTGAACTAAGCTCGACCCATACAGGACCCACTCCTATGTCCTTCGTCGAAAATCAAGGCGCAAAAATCTACTGGGACGAACAAGGCCCCGAACAAGGCCCCGCACAAAGTCCCGAGGAACGCCTCGCCCGCACCGACGCACCGCCACTCCTGCTCATCATGGGTCTCGGCTATGCCTCCGCTCTGTGGCATCGCACCCGCCCCGTGCTGGCGCAGCATTTCCGTACCATCGCCTTCGACAATCGCGGCGTCGGATCAAGCAGCGTCCCGCCCGGCCCTTACTCCATCGCGACCATGGCCTCCGATGCCGCCGCCGTTCTCGACGCCGCCGGCATCGCCCGCGCCCACGT
>PMSZ01000144.1 GCA_003168235.1 Acidobacteriaceae bacterium | reverse complement strand
GCGACCAAGCGGTTCGCCTCTCCGAAGAGCAGTTCCCGCCCGCTGAGACGCAACGCCGCTGAGGCGAAGCGTACCGACTCGAAAAGACAATTCGTCATGTTGGAAACGAACCCTATTCTGATGGAGGAATCAGCGATGAAAAACACCGGGAAGGCGAACGAGCGGCTTCGCCGTGAAGTGACTTCCAAACTTTTGACTGCGGTGGCGGCTATCTGCGTGGTCACTCTGGGCACGGTACTTAGCGCATCTGCCGAGGACCGTCCGATTGCTCTCACGGAAAGCGGAGTTGTGATCGGCTTCCGGTCGACCGGGATAAACGAATTTCTCGGCATCCCCTACGCGGCTCCGCCGGTAGGAAATCTTCGCTGGAGACCACCGCATAGTTACGGGTCCTTTCCCGGCTTTGTGCTTGAAGCAACTCAATTCGGAAGCGAGTGTACGCAAGCCGGCGGCGGCAGCGAGAATTGCCTGTTCCTGAACGTCTTTACGCCCCCGGCGGCCTCGGGAAATGGCGGGGGACCCGGCCTCCCGGTGATGTTTTGGATTCATGGCGGCGGACTCACGGAGGGGAGCAGCGATGCTTACATTCCTAAATGGCTCGTGAAAAATGGGGTGATCGTCGTCACCATGAATTACCGCCTGGGTTATTTGGGATTCCTTGCCCAGTCCGCGATCGATGCTGAAAACCATCTCAAGGGCAACTATGGGTTGATGGATCAGCAATTCGCGCTCAAGTGGGTTCGCCGGAACATCGCGGCCTTTGGCGGCGATCCGCATCGAGTCACGATATTCGGCGAGTCGGCGGGCGGACAAAGCGTCTATGCCAATCTCGCATCTCCCCTGGTCGCGGGCTTGTTCAGTGGGGCGATAGCCGAAAGCGGATCGTACTCGGAATTCCAGGACTACTTTTCCTACATTGTTACGCTGGCGCAGGCCGAAACAACGGGCACCGCTGGTGTGCCCTCTGGCGCCGCGATCGCCGATAGCGTCGGATGCAGCGACCAGAAAGCCTCGTGTCTGCGCGCCGTACCCGCCTCGACGATGGTCGCCGGGGAGCCATTCCCGGTGTATCCGTTCGTCGATGGAACGCTGCTTACACAGAGTATCGGCGCGGCATTTGCCAGCGGAGAATTCAACCAAGTGCCAGTGATCTCGGGTACCAATCATGATGAATATCGGTTGTTTGTGGCTCTTGATTACGATTTAGTGGGGAATCCGATACTGACTTCGACGGAGTACGATACAGCCACATATGCTCTTTGGGGATCGAGCCTGGCACCGCCCGTCCTCGCCCTGTACCCATTTGCCAGTTACCCTTTTGGCGGGGAAGCCTTGGGCGCCTCAGGCACCGACGGAATCTTCAGCTGTCCTGCGCGGAATGCGGATCAGTTACTGTCGAACTTCGTGACGACATACGTGTATGAGTTCAACGATGAGAACGCACCCCCATCTCAGGATGCGTTTGGCGGGTTGTTGACGTTTCCGTTGGGCGCCTATCATAGTTCCGAGCTTCAATATCTGTTCAAAGGCGTTGACGTTTTTGGACTGCCCGTTTCACTTTCACATAAACAGAAGCAACTCTCTGATGCCATGGTCAGCTACTGGACGCAGTTCGCAAAGACGGGCAATCCGAACTCCTCCGGTGAGCCGGTCTGGTCTCCGTACAGTTCGTCCAGCGACCAGTTCCAATCGTTCATACCACCAACGCCGGTGGTTGAGTCCAACTTTGCCGCGGAGCACCAATGCTCCACGTTTTGGGACACGTTCTAACCCGGGAGCGGTGTAAAACCCGGTATCTGAGATGGTGCCGCAAACTGATTCCAGGCGGCCTTGAGTTCGCGAAATAGATAGTCGGAAACGAGATCAGACAAAGTAAGAGGGAAACAATCAATAAGGAGGAAACGATGGCATCAGCGGCACTCTCCACACTCAGTTCCGGAAAATCAATCTTTTGGGCAATTCTGCTCATCGCCTTTGGGTTCCTGGCGATTGCCCTCCCCTTCGCGACCTCTTGGGGGGTCGTCGTAGTCATCGCCTGGCTGATCGTCTTCAGTGGCGGCTTCCAGTTCATCCATGCCTTCCAGTCCAAAGGCATTGGGAGTGTTGCCTGGAAGCTGCTGGTGGCGATCTTGTATCTGATCGTTGGGCTCTATTTCGTGCTCAATCCTCTACTGGGAGTCGCCACATTCACGTTTGCGTTGGCGATCTTTTTTGTTGCCGAGGGCTTGGTGGACCTGGTGGCTTACTTCCAGAATCGCGGAGCTACAGGATCCGGCTGGATTCTCTTCGACGGAATCGTCACCTTGATTCTCGGTCTGATGGTTTGGCGGCAATGGCCGTCGAGTTCATTGTGGGTGATCGGGACGTTGGTGGGTATCAGCATGATTCTGACCGGCACCACGCGCCTCATGCTCAGCCTCGCGGCCAGACGAACTTGAGCACAGCTGAGGTAGCCCACATGAACCGGCAAGTCAATCTCACCAAAAGGGCGCGTTGCCGCAGGCTTTGCCAGCTATCTATTCGCGCAGCTCTGTTCTCTTGAGATTGTCCTGATAGTGCCGAAGTTTCTGGAGCGGCGGAAAGTTGCGATCCGCATCTTTCCAGGCCAGTTCTACTTTCGTGTAAGCTCTGTTCGCGCTGGTTGAATCTCCAAGCACCTGGAAGGCATGCCCCAGCTCAAGCTGTGACAGAACAAGGTACAACGAATAAGTTGGCGATAGAAACCTATGGTCGATGACCTGCTGAAACTCGCGAACGGCCAGCTCCGGTTGTTTGTTCTGCAGGTAGGCTAACCCACGGTAATAACCGGGTACCAGCTGCGTGCATCCGCATAGATCAAAATTGCGGGATTCAAGAGCCTGCAGAGCGCTCGCGGGATCGTTCTTTTGAATGTAGATTGCCGCGCGAACTGTTGGAAGCATCGCTGAATTAACCAGGTCATCGAGAGGCGCCATGCCGGCTGCCTTCTTGGCAACGATAAGGGCGAGTGACGTATCACCGGATCG
>PMSZ01000501.1 GCA_003168235.1 Acidobacteriaceae bacterium | reverse complement strand
GAGTGACAAGAAAAAGTATTAGACGCCTTATAAGCATATTGTTATAATTGTATAATAATAGAAAGTATTTTGGTGTTCCTTATCCTACCAATTTTTGCTTATCGTCCTATACAAGTAACCAAAAGGTCCGAGCAGAAACGCCTTGTAAAAAATCGTTCGACAGCGCCTGGAAGGGATAGAACCGCAGTGTGGGCTGCGTAAACGGTTTCCAGATGCGGCCAATAATAGGCGGCATAGCCTGCGAGGCCGATGCAGCCGCTGGCAATTGAAAGCGGAGCGCTGAAGGAAATTTGCCAGATGAAGAGGAACGAAATCAGCCGTCCCCATTTTCGCGGCCCATAAATCTCGCTCAGGTAGCGATACGATCCCCCCGACCCTGGCAGCGCCGCGGCGAGTTCTGCGGACACCAGCCCGTCGCACACCGCCAACAACGCGCCCACCACCCATCCCAGCATCGCCTGCGGACCGCCCATCACGGTCACGATCAGCGGGATGGTGATGAATGGCCCCACGCCGATCATGTCAATCATGTTCAGCGCAGTGGCGGAGCCGAGACCGATGCCACGGACAAGTTGCGGGTTGGAACCGCCTTCGGCCGCAGGTGGAATGGTCATGAGAAAGGTGGTTGCTTGACTAACGACTCGCGATCAAATTCACAAACAACCGCACGGCTCCCGGAACTCCTGCCGGCAATTGCCGGAAGAACGCATACCCGGTGTAGATGTAAGTTCCCTTGCCGTAGTGCGCAATCAGCAGTCCGCCCTGCTGCTCTTTTTCTCCCGGATCGTGCGACTCGAGCAGCGGGGTAAAGTTGCTGTCCCAATCGGACATGAAATAAAGTCCGCGCTCCTGCACCCATCCCTCGAAATCTTTCTGCGTAATTTCGTTCGGGGAATGAAAAATCGGATTCGACGGATCGAGAATCGTAACTGGAGCTTCCTCCACCGAAACCCGCGCCCGGCTGAGCGTTGCCGGGTACGGTGTGTACTTGCCCGCATTGAAGTCGACCGGCACTCCAAACGACCCCAAAGTGTTGTATTGCACCACCAGCCGTCCCCCTGCCTGTACGTAATCAAGCAACCGCTTGTTATTTGCGATGACATCTTTCTGGGTATCGTATGCGCGGATTCCGAGCACGATCGTTTGATAGCGGGCCAAGTCCTCCGTAGATAACTTCTCTGCGGGAATCAAAGTCACATTCATGCCGATCTGTTCGAGCACCGTCGGAATGTCATCGCCTGCGCCCATCACGTAGCCGACCTTCAGGTCTTTCGGGACCTTTACGTCGACGACACTGATTCGCTGCACAGCCGGTTGATAGTAATAGGCTGTGCCCAGATCTTCCCGCGTAACCAGCGTGTAACCTTCAGCGTATCTCTTGCCACCAGCGTCGAGCACGGCGCGAATCTCCGCGCGTCCTTCGTGCAAACTCCCCGGTGTCACCTGGAAGAGAAAATCCTGTTTGTCGCCGCGATGCGGCAGGCTGACCGACAACTCGTCCGGCTCCGACCGCCAACCAGCGGGCAATTCAAGCCGTAGTGAACCTTCCGGCGCGGCGGTGAGATTGCAACTGACACCGATTTTCACCCTGATTTCTTTTCCATCTTGCGTGGGCAGAACTTGCTCTCCTGGTTCGAGGCTCAACGAAAATGCGGGCGCAACCAGTAGAGGAGTCTTGTCACGCTTGCCGCTCTCGTCGGTAAACGGGACGAAAACTGTCGCCGAAATCTCGCCCGCGGGACCTTGCTTCTCCGCGGCCTGTCCTCTGAAAGTTTCCGGGACCAGCGAATTGTTTCGCGTGCGCTCGATGATCTCGTATTGCACGCGGACTTGCAGTGGCGCAGGCGGAAATGGCAGCGTCTGGTAGGTGGGGTTGTCGATTGTGTTGAGCGCATCGGTCTCGGGGTTATTGCGGTGCCAATACGGACGGGTCGACGACGCGTCGGCCGGAACCTTCAGCGCAAAGTTGGCATAGTAGTATTTGCCGGGCTCAATCGTAGCTTCGCCCGCATCGGTCTGGCGGATCCAGTCCCTTCCACCCTCCACCTCGGCATTTTTTACCAGGAGCCAGTGGCCTGACATGTTGTGCAGTCGCGCCATCACCTGAAAAGTTTGTCCCGGAGAAACCACGGTCAGCGCATCTTTGAACAGTGGAGCTGGCTTTTCGAGGTCAGTTCCTGATCCAACCGTGGCTTCCAGATGCAGACTGAAAGCGATGTTCGCGGCCTTCTGAGCCTCCTCCTGTTTTTCCTGAAGTACCGCAATCACGCTTTCCTTGCGAGCATCCGTGACGGCGCTCTTCTCCAGTCGATCAATCGTCGCTGCAAGGCTCTCGACTGTGTTAGCCAGCGGCTCGGCGGCGCTNNCAAATCTCCGCGCAGCCAAAGAACCTTCTTTTCTTCGTCGCCCAGCCGCGCAGCGAGCGCCGGCAAGGTCTCGTCGAGCCCGTCAAAGAAACCTTGCTCGTGCGCATCCTTTTGCGGAGGTTCTACCAGTGAATCGACCAGTTTGTAGTAGGTGAAGCGGTCGCCCGCTGGAACGCTGACGCCACTTAATCCTTGCGACTGCTGATGGCGCAGCCCTTCCAGCGCAAACTGCACGTACGAAGCTCCCAGCACCGGATCGACCGCGCCCGTATTCAGGCGCACGGTATAGTTCGCCGCGTCGCAGGTCATCGCGCCAAAGCCGCACACATTGCCGATATATAGCTTCTTCGGCTGCCACGGTAGCAACCCCTCGGCGAGTTGCTCGGGAAATCTCTTCGGATCGGCGGCCGCGCGAAACGCTTCCCGCGTCAAGATCGCCGAAACCTGATGATGCCCATGCCCGTCACGATCCGTTCCCGAAAATCGGGCAACCAGCACGTCGGGACGAAACGTTCGAACCACGCGCACAATGTCGGCCAGCGCGATATCGTGTCCTTGCCACTTCTGGAATGTTTCCTCGGCGGTCTTCGAATAGCCGAAGTCCGCGACGCGCGAGAAACGCTGCTCCACGCCGTAATAGCGGTCCGCGGCCAGTACCTCGAGCGTTCGCAGAACGCCGAGCGCGTCGAACAGATTGCTGCCGAGTTTGTTCTGTCCACCCTCACCGCGATTCAACGTCAGCAACAAAGTTGAAATACCTTTGCCGCGCGCTTCCAGCGTGAGCATGCCGCCGTCTTCATCGTCCGGATGCGCGTCTACCTGCATGAGCCGCCCGGTGGTCTGCAGCTTCCGCAGCAGCAGTTTCAATCCCGTCACGCCGGTCTCCTGGGGCAGAGGCTCATAATAATGATCGACGCGAGGAGCATCGGAGGCCTTTGGCATGGCTTGCGCAGCGGCCATCGTTCCCGTTTTAACGCCGGTCGAACCGGCGATCACAACCATTACCAACGCAGCCGTTACCAATGCTATCGTCCGCCTGCCCGAAACCCACACAGGCAAAAACTGCTTCTGCATTCGAAACATGATCATCTGATGGATCGTCCCCAAAGAAAGGAGCAAATATCTTCTGAGTCTCTGTGACGCTGGCGTCCTCCCCAGCTGACATCTGCCGGCGAATCAAGTGCTGCTTACTTGCTCAACCCCTGCGCCACTGCAAACTTCTGCTGACATTCCGCCGCTGCCTGCACAACCTGCCGAAAGTCAGCTTCTCCCCTCACGCCCGCCAGCAGCGGATCCGACTGCAACGCCTGATGCGCGCAATAATTTCTGGCGATGGCCTGGTTCAGAAACTTGTAGGCAATCTCTTTCTCTCCGCACTCGGCCAGCATCGTCGCCTGAAGATACTTCAACTCGGGATTCTGCTTCGGCAGCAAATCGCTCTCCGCCTGCTCTGCCATCGCGTGGATTTCGGTTTGCGGCGTTTTGTTCAGACAGGCCTGCACCAATCCCTTCATCCAGTTGGGATTGTCGGACATCTGCTGCGCGGCCTGCTGTGCTTCGGCAGTCTTGTCCTGGCGCATCAGCACCGAAACCCGCACGGCGTTCGTCCACTCCGAACCGACATCCAGACCCAGAAATTCCATCGCCCGGCCCTCCTTGCCCGCTTCGGCAAAGGCCAGCGCGCAGGTTCGCCAGGTGTAGTTTCCAGAATCGCGCGACCACGCTTTGTCGCACTCGCTCTGCGCTTCGTCCAACTGGCCGGCGTAACGCAATACATACGCCATCGCAAAATGCGCAAACGCCGTATCCGGGCGTTGTCGCAGCAGCGCCCGCGCGTCGTCATATGCGCGATCGAGAAATCCGCCCTCGGCCTCATTTGTCGCCAAGAATCCAGCCGCGCCTACCCGCCCCGGCTCCAAAGCAAGCGCCCGCTTGTATGCCTCGTTCGAGTGCTGATACGCCGCATCTCCGCCGTCTGAATAGGCCGAGTCGAAGTAATACCGGCGCCCCAGCACCTCCCACGCCGGCGCGTAGTTCGGATCCAACTGCACGGCACGCTCCAACATTGCGATGGCCTGCTTGTTCGCTTGCTGCTCGTGGGGCATCGCATCGCTGCGCAAATACAAGTCGTACGCCTCGCTATTAGCCGGAGTGCTGGTGGCTTCGTCGGTTTCCTTCTTGCCTCCCAGCGCGGGTACCAACTCTTGCCGCACTTTTTTCGCCATCTGGTTGCGCAGCGCGATCAGGTTGTCCGCCGGAGCCGTCAATTGTCCCGTCCAGATCAGCTTGTTGTCTTTCACGTCGACGGCTTCGAGCGTCACCATCACCGTGTTGGCCTGCCGCAGAAAGTGCCCTACGACCAGCGTGCCGACGCCCAACTCGCGTCCGGCTTTCTCTGGGTCCACTTCTCCGCTGCCGTATTTTTGCGTGGAAGTCGACGGACGCACTTCCAGAGAATGCGAATACGTCAGCGCATTCGCAATCTCATCCGCCAGCGCAACCCGCAGAAATTCGCTCTCCGGATCGTTGTTTACATTCTGGAGCGGCAGCACCGCAATCGTGTTGCTCTTCGTTTGCGCGGGCGGGGCCTTGTGTTTGATTATCCATACGCCCACCTCAGCCGCGACAACCAACACCAGCACTGCCAGGGCGGCAGCGATCCATGCCAACCGCGAACGCGTCTGGCGGAACGTCCCCGGCCGCAGGTGAAACCCGCTTACGTGCCGCAGCCCGCTCCGCAGCGTCGGGTCTGTTCCTTTCTGCAGGCGCACCAGATCCGCTTTCATCTCGGTGGCGTTGTTGTAGCGCTTGTCGCGGTCCTTCTCCATCGCCTTCCCAATAATGGATTCGAGTTCCGGCGGCACAGCCGGATTGATCGACCGTGGTGACGCCGGCGCCGAATTGATCACCGCGTGTAACGTCATCACCACGTTGGTTCCAGTGAACGGCTTTTTGCCCGTCGCCATCTCGAACAGCACCACGCCAAACGAAAAAATGTCGCTGCGGACGTCGAGCACTTCCGACCGGGCCTGCTCGGGCGACATATAGACCGCCGTGCCCGGAATCACTCCCACCTGCGTCAGCGATTCCTCGAGCGACGAGTCTGTCGTCATGCCGAGCGTCGAATCCTTGGCCAATTTCGCCAAGCCAAAATCGAGAATCTTTACCTGTCCGTTCGGAGTCAGAAAAATATTCGCCGGCTTGATATCGCGGTGCACAATCCCTTTGGCGTGCGATGCTGCCAGCGCATCCGCCACCTGCACGGCGATCTCCAGCAGATCGTCGAGTTCGAGCGCCTGGCCGTGGATTCGCTGCTTCAGGCTTTCACCTTCCAGCTTCTCCATGACAATGAACGGCTGGCCGTTGTTGTCTTCGATGTCGTGGATGGTGCAGATATTCGGATGGTTGAGTTGCGACGCCGCCCGCGCCTCGCGCGTAAACCGCTCCAGCGCGCGCGGATCTTTCGCCAGATGATCGGGAATAAACTTCAGGGCGACATGCCGGCCCAGGCGCAGGTCTTCCGCCTCGTAAACAATACCCATCCCGCCGCCGCCCAGCTTCGACAGCACGCGGTAATGAGATACGGTCTGCCCGACAATCTCCATAGAAGAAGAAAACGTGTGGCGCGGACGCGCTGCCCGCTACCGTTGCTTTTGCCTTTTATCTTATATCGTTAGATCGAATCGACGAGCCGTAATGTTAGGAGCGTCTCCCCGGTCCATCACCCCATTACTTTCGGCAGATTCCAGTGCCTCCAAAGGCTGACTTCGCGCAGGGTAAAGCAAACGACGCCACCCAGCACAGCTGCCCAGGTTGGAGGAATCTTCAACTTACGTCCCAGAATCATGACCGCCGCTCCGGCCATCGCCGCGGTCGCATAGATGTCGGAGCGGAGAACCAGGGGTACGCGCGCGAGAAAAATGTCGCGCACCGTCCCTCCACCTACCGCTGTGACCGTGCCGAGCAGGATGGCGATGAAAGGGTGCATCTTATAGAGGAGCGCCTTTTCTGTTCCGGCGACGGCAAACAGCGCCAGGCCGGCCGCGTCCAGAACCAGAATCACGTCGCTCGGAATGACCGCAACGTACCGGTAGGAGAGGAAAACAATCGCCGCGCCCGTGAACGCCATGGCGGAGTAGCGCCAGTCACGCAGCGAACTGGGCGGGACAGCGCCGATGAGGAGGTCACGAAAAATTCCTCCGGCGAGCGCGGTAGAAAAGGCCAGCACCATCAGCCCGAGCAAATCGAGATTACCTGGGATCGCCGCCTCTGCGCCTTCGATGGCAAACAGCAGCGTCCCCGCCATGTCGGCGGCGAACAAAAGAGAGTTTGTGGGACGCAGCGCAGCGGTTGTTTCGGCCATGCCAATTTGAGTCATCCAATAAATCTTAGCAAGCCCATCGTCGGCCGCTAGCTGTTCACCAGCGCCGCCGACGAACCCACCCAGGCCATGTTTTTGTTGTGGTCGACGCCCATCATCAATCCCCGCCCCATGCGGACGATCGTCATTACTGGCACTAACTCTCTAAGCCACACATACATGATGCGCAGCTCGGCTTTGGTCGTCCCGTAGGGGGTTTCGACCACCGGCGCGAAGTTCAGCCGCTCCTGCAGAATGTACTCGCTGCGCTTGGCCTGAGGGATGGCGTCAATGTCGGCCCGNNACGGGTGCTTCAAGTAGGGGATGGAATACTTGCTCATTCGGAAATACCAGTTGGGATGGCCGGCCCACTCGACATCGAGATCGTCGCGGAAATCGAATGGGAGATCGATGCCCTTGCGCTCGAGTTCATCCACGATGGCGCGGTTGTAGATGCGCTCGATCGGGACCTGCTTGCCGGCTTCCTCATAAAAAAGGCGGCGGCCTTGTTTGCGAATCCTGGTGATGCAGACGGTGCGAATTCCGAGGAGCTTTTCCGTCATCAGAAAATCCGGACGCGTCTTCTGTTCTTCGGGGTGAACTTCCATCAAGATGACATTGGCGGGATCGTGTCCGGCGACAATCGCGTCTCGCAGTAGACGCCGGTAGGAAGCTGAATCAAGACCATTGAGATAATAGCGAAGCTTGGGGTCGAGGCCGAACACATCGATATAGGCTTGCGCCAGAACCGGTTGATAGGCGTAAAGGGAAGGGAAGGCCTGTAGCTCAACCAGTTTTGGTTGTAACTCGCCGGCGGCGTCACGCACCAGGCCGAAATCTACCTGAATAAACATCGGATGGGGCGATTCGTTGGGTACGCGGAACTTGGGTGGAATAGATGCGTCGGAGCGGGTGCGATACTCGGGATTTTCAACCAACTGGCGGATGAGTGCTTTGCCGTCCTCGCTCATGCGCACGACCAGCTCGCCTGGAAAGAAGCACGGGGTCTCGCAAAGCGCGAACGGGACTTCCATGCCGCAGCGTGAGGCCATTTCGCGACGCAGTTGCTCGTATTTTTCGGGAGTGAAGCGTGCGTTGAAATCCTGGCGGTAGGAGGGGATCATGGGATTTGTGCGGATTTCGCCGAAAGGATCGCGAGGTTCCGCAGAATCATCCCCCGCAGTTTATCGGTAGTGCTCGAGGTAGTACAGTGCTCCGAAGGCGAGAACCAATACGGCGGTTGGAATTGCCAACGGCCGGGCGCTTCGCAGAGGACGCTTCCAATCTGCCGTGGCCAAGAAAAGTATGATCGTCGCTACGACGGCCGCGATGGACAACTGGAAAATATGCGCGCCGGCGCCTTCATCCGTTTGATGCGGCAGAGTGTATCCGTCAAGCACCGTGAGCAGCGCTATCACAGACAGGAAGATGAGGAATTTGGCGCTGATCTGGTTAAGTTCCCGACCGGTCATGGCGTGATTCCTTAGGCTTCAAGCAAGAACTTCCCGTCCCGCATGATTTGTTCGCCGTCGACCCAGATGGCGAAATTGCGCCCAACCACGTCGATGTGAGTTGAGGAGAACCATTCAGCTCCGGTGTGCGCGCCATAGGGGTTTCCGAAAGCAATGTGCACGCCGGGGAATTTCTCGTCCTGCAGGATTTCGCCGATCACATCTTTGAGTTCGAGATTGGTTCCGATGGCGAACTCGCCGACGCGATTGCTGTTCTCGTCGGTGTGCGTGTAAGCCCAGAAATCGTCTTTCAGTTCTTTGTTCGCTGAGTGGGCCTCGATCACGCGATTGCCCTTCACGTTGATGGTGAGCGGATGTTCCTTCAAATCGCCGAACTTCTCACAGAGATAATCGCCGACGACGCCATCAATCACAAATGTGCCATTGACTTCGCCGGGCGTGGTGAACACTTCGCCGCCGGGCAAATTTCCCCACTTCTCGGTGCTGATGATGCCGCTCGTTTTCACCCAGCGGTAATGCGGGTTCAGATCGGCAACCAGGTCGGTGCCTGAAGGCGTGGTCGCGCGGACCTGCTTGGCTTTGCTGACCGTTTCCATGACCTTCACGCTCAGGCGGTCCACTTTCAAAAAGTCGGCCCGCATGCCTTCGAGCATGATTCGCTTTTTGATGTTGACCATATGCGCGTGGCGGATTTTGCGGCGGTTCACGATGTCGGTCATCTGCATGCGCGACCTCAATTCGTTGGTCTGCGCCTGCACGGCAAAAATGCTGACCTGACTGGTTTCCAGATCTTCGGCGATGGCGAGCGGAAAATCCGTCAGCGGACGAACGGCGACATCTTCCAGCACCCACGTGCGGTAAGGGCAGCCTACTTCTTCCAGTTCATGAACGAGAGCGGCGGCAATCTCGAGGCTGACTTCGTCGGTGATGACGGTGACTTTTTCCGAAGGCAGCACGCGCAGGCAGACGCGCACGGCATTGCGCGCCCCAGGAGTCAGTTGGGGATCAAAAGCCAGTTGGTTGAGTTGCCGGTGGGATGGATTTTTTAATTGTGCGTCGATATTCATCATTATCTAAGTTAGAACTTTTCCAGTCAGAGCCAGCCATTAGACGGCGCGTGCGGTAGGCAAAGCCACCTCGTCCACGCCCACCTTCGTCTCTTCTATGATGTAGTCCACTACGGCTTTCATGTCTCCGGTTTCGTGAAACACCTGCAATTGCCGGTCGGCGCCGGTGCCCATTTTCATGATCTCGCGGATGTATTCCACTTCATCACGGGAGCCGAGTTCGTCGACCACGTCGTCCACGAATTCGAGATACTCTTCGATCAGGTCGCGCTCCGGAACTTCGGTCTGCTTGCCAAAGTCGATCAGCTTTCCGTTGATGCCGTAACGCGCGGCACGCCATTTGTTTTCCATGAGCAGCGACTTGCGGTACAGCCGGAATCCCTGGTTCTGCGAGTAGAGCTTGTAGAGCTTGGCCACCGTCGCCTGAATCAAGGCTGCCAGGGCGATGGTCTCGTCGAGGCGCATCGGCAAGTCGCACACGCGGAACTCGAGCGTGTTGAAGAACGGATGCGGGCGCATGTCCCACCAGATTTTTTTCGCGTTGTCGATCGAATTGGTCTTGACCAGCAGCTTGACGTAGTTTTCGTACTCGCCCCAGCTGGGGAAATAATCGGGCAGGTTGGTGCGGGGAAACTTGTCGAACACCTTGCAGCGGTAGGAGCGCAGGCCCGTATCCATCCCGAGCCAGAAGGGCGAATTGGACGACAGCGCCAGCAGATGAGGGATGAAATAGCGCGCGTGATTCATCATGTGGATGAGGATTTCGCGGTCCTCAATGCCGACATGCACGTGCAGCCCGAAGATGAGATTGGCACGGGCCACCAGTTGCATGTCTTCCACAATGTTTTTGTAGCGCTCGCCAGGGGTAAGCGCCTGCACGCGCCAATCGGCAAACGGATGCGTGGCGGCGGAGGCGATGCGAAGTCCGTTCTCGCGCGCCAGGCGAATGATGTGGCGGCGTAAGGTTTTCAGCTCTTCGCGCGCGTCTTTTATATTGGCGCAAACTGAAGTGCCGACTTCGACCACCGATTGGTGCATCTCGGTTTTGACGCGCTCCTGCAGGATCAACCGGCCCTTCTCGATGATCTCGGCGTGAATATGCGACCGCAGGTCCCGAGTTTCAGGATCGACAGTCTGATATTCCTCTTCGATTCCGAGTGTGAAAGTAGGCTTCATCGCGGCATCCGGCGCTGCCAGGCTGGGCGGCTGGCAGAGTCTCTCTAGTATACCAACGTGGGGGCGAGCTGGGGACAGGGCTGCGAGACTAATGGAAGGGCGGAGCCCGGCGGTCACGCAGGCTTAACGCGGCTAGGCCTTCTTGCGGAGCTTTGGTTCTGAGAGCTTGGGCTCCGGGGTGGCGATTAGTGCTGGGCCATTCAAGAACGATGCCCAGCGCAATTCTTCGACGGGATTTGAGGAATTGAGCGCTTTGTTGACGGCCATCGCGGCTACCGCGTCCACGATCCACTCGAAGTTCTGCTGGCCGACCGATGTGACTTCCGCATCGGGAGCGGGATTCATAAAGTCGATGGCGTAGGGAATGCCGTCTTCGACCGCGAACTCGACGGTGTTGAGGTCGTAGCCGAGCGCGCGGCAGAGGGCCAGCGCATCTTTCTCGATGCGCTCTTTTAATTTTGCTCCGGGCTGTGGATTGCCTTTCACGTAGCGCTCGTGGTGCGGAGCTTTCGGATCGTACTTCATGATATGGACTTTTTCCTGGCCTACGACGTAGCAGCGGTAATAGTCTTCGAACTCGACGCCATGCTGCAGGGTCATGCAAAGATCGCCCGTCTGGTTGTAATTGTGAAAGAACTCTTCGGGAGAATGGACCTTGTAGACGTGCTTCCATCCTCCGCCGGCATAGGGCTTGAGGAACGCGGGGAAGCCGACGTAAGCGAAAAGGTCTTCCCAATTGAGCGGGTAGATCAGATTGCGCATCGACTGGTCGGTCGTATCGGGCGGGTGTTTGTGATGCGGCAAAATCACCGTGGGCGGAATGGCCACGCCCATCTTGTGCGCGAGCGCGTAATTGAAAAACTTGTCATCGGCCGTCCACCAAAAGGGATTGTTGATCACAATCGTTCCCTGGAGCGCGGCGTTTTTCAAATAGGCGCGATAGAAGGGAATGTCTTGCGAGATGCGGTCGATGATGANNTTCGGCTCATCCATGCGGATGCCGCCGATTTTCACGAACTCGGCCGAGACGCCACCGGTTTTCATTCCGTTGATCTTCTCGACCAATGCGGGCGGGAAGGTGTTTTCCATGCCGAAAAGAATTCCGATTTTTTTCACTGTAATTCTCCCTTGAAGAGTTCGTTTATTAATCGGTGCCTTGCGAGAGCTGGAAAATCTCGGCGCCGAATGCGGTGAGCTGCTTTGCCGCCGTCTCTCCGGGGTCGCCATAGACTTCGAAGCCGCTTACGCTTGCCAGTTCCAGGAGTTTGGGCACACCCTCGCGTACCGCGGGACCGTTTATGTGGGCAAGCACGGCATTCTGGTCGGAGTAGGTCTCGAGCAGCCGGCAACGAGTACGATCGGGGCTGAAATACCAATCATAGCCGAGGGTTCCCGGTTCCTTCTGGCTGGCTGAGATCATCGATTGCGCGATGCGCTGGAAGGGATCGAGCTTCCCCGGGTTGATCTTGAGATCGACGACGAAGCGGACGGTGTTTTTGGTCACGTTTTGCTCCTCCGGCTGAGCCGCATCAAAAATACTTTACCGCCATACGCTGCCAGAGCGGCCAGTCGTGCTTGCTGTTGTCGCCGTAAATATCGAGCCAGTGGGGGATGCCTTTGCCGTGGAGAATCGCGGACATCTTTACATTGGCGTCGAGGCACATGTCCCAGTCCGACGTTCCGAGCACAATTTTCATCTGCCGGATGCGGCTCAGGAACCAGTTGTCGCTCATGCCCGAAAGGTAGTCCGGCGGATTGTTGAAGTAAACGTTATCGTCGTAGTAACCGTCGAGGAAGCTTTTGATCTCGAAACTTCCGCTCATGGTGACGCACGCCGAAACCAAGTCGGGATGGCGCATGGAAAAATTGAACGCCTGATAACCTCCGAAGCTGCATCCGGTAACGGCGACCTGCGGGGCCCAGTTTTTCCACTTCAGGTAGGGGAGAAATTCGTTGGTGACGTAGCGCTCATACTGCACATGGCGCCAGATGCGCGATCCGGGGTGTACGTTTTTGTTGTACCAGCTCTCGCCGTCGACGCCTTCGACGCAGAAGACCTGTATTTCGCCGGCTTCGAGCTTTCCGGCGAGGGCGCGGATCATTCCCGCATCTTCGTATTCAAAAAACCGTCCCATGGAGGTGGGAAAAACGAGGATCGGTTGGCCGGCGTGGCCATAGACGAGCGATTCCATATCGCGACCGAGTTCGTGGCTGTATTGCCTGTTATATTCGCGGTTCATGTGCCTGAGGATTGTAACCGAACAGTCGACCTTAGGCACGGCTCAACATGTATGGTCTCGTGGCAGCAGTGATCGGCGTGATCGTGGTCCTGGTGGTTTACGACGCCATCAAGAAGGCCGCGCAAGCCGGTTTCTAGCGCGGGGGCCGAGGGTCGATTCCCAGATGCTTCAACTTCGACTGCAGGGTAGTCCGCTTCAATCCCAAACGGGCGGCAGCGCCTCGGAGTCCGCCGATCTGGCCGTGACTCTCGCGTAAAGCGTGCAGGATATGCTCGCGTTCGGCGGCCTCTAGAGTTTCGTCGATGCCGCCTTCTGGCGCGCGGACCGTCACCAGTTCGCTAGGGGGCGAGACCAGTACGGAACCGCGAGTTAGAATCACCGACCGCTCAATAAAGTTCTCGAGTTCGCGTACATTGCCCGGCCACTCCGAGCCGGTCAGCGCCTCCATCGTTTTTCTGGGAATGCTGGTGATCGACTTGTTCATCCGGTGGTTAAACTTCTGCACAAAATGCTCGACAAGAAGGTGGATATCGTCGCGGCGTTCGCGGAGTGCCGGCAGACGGACAGGGAACACGTTGAGGCGATAAAACAAATCGCTGCGAAACTTGTTTTCCCGCACCAGAGCGGCCAAATCGCGGTTCGTGGCTGCAATTAAGCGGAAGTCAACTTTCAAGGTCTGTGTCCCGCCCAGACGTTCGAACTCCTGGTCCTGCAGAACGCGCAACAGCTTGGGCTGGAGCTCCAGCGGAATTTCGCCGATTTCGTCGAGAAACAAGGTGCCCTTATCGGCCAGCTCGAGTCGTCCAATTTTCTTACTGATCGCCCCAGTGAAGGCACCCTTCTCGTTACCGAACAACTCGCTCTCCAGCAATCCCGAGGGAATCGCGGCGCAGTTCACCTTGATGAAATTGCTGTTGGCGCGCTGGCTTAAACGGTGGACGCCGCGGGCTACGAGTTCTTTCCCAGTTCCGGTTTCGCCCAGCAATAACACGGTGGCATTGCTGGACGCCACCGTTCCTACCTGCTCCATGACTTGCAGCAGGGCCTTACTGCGTCCGATGATTTCCCCCAAGCCCAGTTGGGTGTTGATTTCCTGCTCCAGGTAAAGCTTTTCTTCCGTGAGTTTTTTCCTGGCTTGACGCAGCTCCTGCATCAGGGCGGCGATTGCTTCCTCCGACTGCTTCCGTTCTGTAATGTCCTCGACCAAACCAAGCTGCCAGCGCCGCTCGTCTCCTTTGTCCCACATGGGCACTACGTTGACCCTTACCCAGCGCGCTGATCCGTCGGGGCGCAAGTACCTTTTTTCCAACTCGTACTTTGGTAGTTTTTCCTCGGCCAGTTGGTGCAGAATTTCGTCGGAGTGTCCGACATCGTCGGGATGAGTAATGCTCGCGACGTTGCTGCGCAACAGTTCTTCTTCCTGGCGTCCGGCGATTTCGCAGAACTTGGGATTGACCTGCAGGAAGCGCCCGTCATTCGAATCCACGAGAGCGATGCCGATCGGGGATCGCTCGTACACGGCACGGAACCGCAGTTCACTTTCACGCAGCGCTCTCTCTGCCCGGTTCTGCTCGGTCACATCGATCGAGGCGCCGACCACACCGCGCACTTTGTTTTCCTCATCCAACAACGGGACCGCATTCATCAGCGTTTCCCGCTCGGTGCCATCCTCGAACAGGACGGTCAGCGGACGAGCACCCACGGGTTCGCCCCTGGATGCGGCTTGCTGCATGGGAAGCAAATCCACGGGAATCTCTATTCCGTCGTGGGTCAGCATAAAACTGAGTCGCTCGTCGGGAGATGCGCTTTTGGAAAAGTTCCTGCCGGCCGGCACACGCATTTGATCACACGCCGCCTGGTTCCCCGTGATGTGAAGGCAGGAAGAATCGTGGGCAATAAGAACCGGTATCGGCACCGCCTGCAGCACCGTCTCCAACTCCTTTGCTCTTGCCCGCTCGCGGGCCTCGCTTTCGCGTAGTGCTTTTTCGGATTGATTTCTTTCCGTGATGTCGCGCAGAACGGAGGCAACACGATCGACCCCGGCCGAACCTTCGATCGGAAAATATGTGCCAGACAGGTCCCTCTCACCCAATTTCGGATATGTATACCGGAGTTCGTAGTTGACCACTTTTCCCTGGAAACACTCGTCCAGTTTGGGCTTGACCACAGCCTCATAGATTTCGCGATCCACTATCTCCGATACCAGATGTCCCACAACTTGCGCTTTTGTCATCCCCCGCCGGTTCAGGAACGCGCGGTTCGCGAGAACGTACCGGTAGTCCCTGTCGACCACCACGATCATGTCTTCCAGATTCTCCACTACCCTTTCGAACTCTCGCAGCTTTTCGTCCGCTTGTTTTCTCTTAGTGATATCGCGCGATATGGACACGTAATACTCGCGGTCCAGCTGCACGCGGCGCAACTTCACCTCCACGGGGAAGGTGGTTCCGTTCTTCCGCCGGTGCACTGTTTCCATGATGGCGAAATCCGATTCCCGCAGTTGCTGCCGTACTCGCGCCAGCATCTTTTCGTCGGCGTTCGGATCGATATCGGGGACGGTCATGGACAAAAGCTCTTCCCGGGTGTAGCCCAGTTCCGTGTAGGACTCCTGGTTCATGTCGAGAAAACGCAGGGTCGCAGGGTCGAGCACCTTAATGGCGTCCTTCGATTGATCGAGGAGCACGCGGAACAGGGTCAACTCCCGCAGTTCCCGCTCCCGCGACTGGGCCGTTTTCAGCAGTTCCTGGTTGCTGGCGCGCAGCGCGGTCTCGGCGCGCACGCGTTCGGTGACGTCGTGCGCCATGCCGCGCACAACCGGCTTGGGCACGCCTTCGGTGCGCAGGGTGTTGTGATATTCCCAGATTCGCTTCTCTCCTGATCGCGTCAATACCGCGAGCACGCCGCGGGATTCGCCGGTATGCTCGATTTCGCGCAGATATACTTCAAACTGATCGCGGAATCGCGGATCGATGAGATCCCGCATCGGCTTCCGCATCAGCTCCTGTACGCTGTAGCCGAGTAGACGCGCCGAGCAGGGATTGACCGATAGGAATCGGCCGGAAAGGTCGTGCACGCACAGCAGGTCCTGACTGTGCTCCACCAGATCGCGATACCAGTCACCGTCTTCTTCCAGGTCCCGCCGGATCGGGTCCCAATCGACTGGTAGTTCTGCCGGGAAATGGCGCTTCTGTTGCTGAGGGTGCAATGCCATGGCTCACCCGTTGGCGAGCCGCTAGGAATTTTTGTTATTGGGTACGATCGGCCAGATCGATTCCAGCGGCTACCGCAAAAATTTTGATCAGGTACAAATCATTTTGGAGGAGTCTTTGCTGACTTGCGTGATGCTATAACACGCTATTTAAACTTGTCCGGAAATATTTCCCGATCTTCGCTGGAGAGTGTAGCAGAATGCTGCAGTAGTCACACGTTTATAATCCGGACCCCTCCTCGAAAGTGCCCCCTCGATGGTGGGGTGGGAGGAGCTGCCAAGCCTTACACCTACTTATGGGCCGAATCTCTCGGCAGTGCGCGCTCTTGCCTTGGCGGCTTCTTCTTCGCGGTTCTTCGGGAGCGCGGCGGTCTCGAGCGAATGCAACAGGCGGGCTGAGATGCCAGCGATTTCATCGATGGCCGCCAGGAACGATGCTTCGTTTGCCTTCGATGGCTTGTTGAAGCCGGTGATCTTTCTCACGAATTGCAGCGACGCGGCCCGGACTTCATCTTCTGTGACGGGTGGATCGAAGTTAAAGAGAGTTTTAATGTTCCGGCACATCGGTTACAGCCTCCTGTAACTCAATAGCGATAGGATATTTTCTCACAGACCGCGGATCCGGCTGGGAGATCTTAAAGTGTATGCTCCGCGTCGCGGGAACGTCGGCCTTCAATGCCGCCGCGAGCGGAGTCGTATTCTTGGAATGTACCGTGGTACATTAGTACCATGGTAGAAGAATCGCGTCTTCTGATCGAACGTGTGCAGACGGGTGTCCGCATGGAAAAACGCCTGCTCAAGGTGCTCAAGGCGTTCGCTGAATATCACGACATGTCTCTCGGCGACCTACTCGAAGGCATTGTGCTGCACGCCTTCGATGGTAAGACTCCTTTCAGCCCCGACTCTCTCGAGCGCATTCAGCACCTAAAAAGGTTCTACGCTCTCGACCTTGATTCCAGCGCCAGCCACCGGCTGAAAGAAATCAAAAAGCGCCCTACGCAAAAGAAGGCTGCCGTGGGGAAGAGAACCTTGGGGAGGCGCAAATGAATGGCGTTGGACTGACGGGCGAGGAACTGACCCGAGATTTACTGACCCGGGATTTGGTGAGCGGAGATGAGCTGATCCGGCAATTCGAGGAGGGTTTTACTCCGGCGGCAACTTTTCATCATGGCGACCACGTCCGGCTGGCTTTCGAATATCTTCGGCGCTATCCCGCGCTTGAAGCATTGCGGCTATTTTCGGATGCATTGCAGCGCTTTGCCGCGGCGCAGGGTAAAGCGGACCGTTATCACGAAACCATCACCTGGGCTTACCTGCTTGTAATCCGAGAGCGCATCGCTCGGGCCGGCGGGGTGCCAACCTGGGAGGAATTCGCCGCGCGCAACGAGGATCTTTTCATCTGGAAAGGCGGCGTGCTGACGAAATTTTACCGGCAAGAGACGCTCGACTCCGAACTGGCGCGGCGCACGTTCGTTTTTCCCGATCAATTCTTGTAATTCGCGCAGCGGTAAAGTCCTGCGGTTTAGAATTTTCCCGAGACTTGATCCGAGATCCGGAATCTGCTGTGCTTGAAGCCCAGCCACTTCGGCGTTAGTATTTCGCTTTCACAGTCGTCGCCGGATTTTTGAGGGTCCATGCCACAAAATTACGTTCCCATTTTTCTTTTTCTTGCCGTCGTCGGCACTCTGATCCCGGTCACTCTGTTAGTCGCCAGAATCATTCGCACGCAGAGTCCCAATCGCACAAAGCTGATGCCTTACGAGTGCGGCATCGATCCCTATGACGACGCGCGAGGACGCTATACGGTTCGCTTTTACATCATCGCCATCCTGTTTGTAATTTTCGATGTGGAAACGATCTTCCTGTTTCCGTGGGCGGTGAGGTTCAAGGCCCTCGGCGTGTTCGGGCTGATCGAGATGCTGGTGTTTCTGGGCATTCTGATCGTGGGCTACGTATGGGTGTGGAAGAAGGGCGCGCTCGAATGGGTTTAACCTCATGAGTTCAACCTCGGCCGGTCCAAACGTGACGATGCCAGATGTTCCTCCAGAGAAGGTCTTTACCGCGAGCCGCTGGACGAAGGGCAATTTCTGGTTTCCAACGCGGATTGTGGTGAGCCCGCTGCGGGTGAGCCGTGTGAAGAAGCGCCTGATTGGCAGCCACGAAGAAAGCATTTCGATTTCCCAGGTCGCTTCGGTGAAAATTTCGACGGGGGCGATCTGGTCGGATATTGTGATCGAATCCTCGGGAGGAACCGACCCGATCACCAGTCACGGCCATCGCAAGGCCGATGCGGTGATGATCCGTGACCTGATCGAAAAATTTCAAGCGACGCGGCGCTAGCGCAAGGGCACGAGGGAAACCCCTAGGCTAACGGACCCCAACATGAGCCACGAACCCAACCCGCCAGTTCCGCCGCTGCCGGAAGGTGAGAAGAAGCGAGTCGCGGAAAAGCCTGTTGGCGCCGCTGCTGCCAAGCCTGGCGCGAATTCCGAGGGTCCGGTTCCAATGCCGTGGACATCGCCGCTCGCAGAAAAATACCGGAACCGGTACGGCTCGGGCGTTGAGGCGCTGACATACCTGGGACAAAACTATCTTGTGGTGGACAGGTCGCTGATTCCCGATATTTTGCGTCTGCTGCGCGACGAAGAACAATTTGATTATTGTGTCGACATCACCGCGGTGCATTATCCAAAGCGGGAGAAACAATTCGACGTAATCTGGAATTTGTATTCTTATGCGCGCAACGAGCGTATGCGGGTGAAGACGCAGATTGCTGACGGAGCTTCGATCCCCTCGAGCGTCTCGATTTGGGCGACGGCCAACTGGCTGGAGCGCGAAGCTTTTGACATGTTCGGGATCCGGTTCGACGGCCATCCCGACTTGAAGCGCATACTTCTGCCCGAAGACTGGAAGGGCCATCCGTTGCGCAAGGATTATGGCATTCTGCAACAGGACCAGGAGTGGGTCCAGATCAACCTCGGAATCGAGAGCGGGCAATGACCATGACCGTTCCCGCGCAGGGTCATTCCGCCAAAGATCGTCCTAAAGACGAGATGAAGGAAACTCCGAACGAAGTCCCGAACCGCGATCTTTCTCATTCCGATTCCCACCTCGATCTCGATACTCCTGAGAAGCCCTACCTCGACGCCAACGAACTCATTATTAATATGGGGCCGCAACATCCGGCGACGCATGGCGTGCTGCGCGTCATCCTGAAACTCGATGGGGAAAAGGTCCTAGGGACTGAATGCGTCATCGGATACCTGCATCGCGGGGTGGAAAAAATTGGCGAGAACCGCACTTACGCGATGTTCAATCCGTATGTCGACCGCATGGATTATGTTTCCGCGGTGTCGAACGGCCTGGGGTACTGCGAGGCGGTGGAAAAGTTGCTGGACGTGGAGGC
>PMSZ01000014.1 GCA_003168235.1 Acidobacteriaceae bacterium | reverse complement strand
GCAGCCGGCGTGATCGTTACCGAAGACGTCTGTTTTCTGCTGGACGTGGGCGCCAGCGACGCGGGTGTGTCCACGCTTGAAGGAAATCAGACCCTCAATGTTCGTCTCGCCAACCGATTGGGTGATGAGGCTTTCGCGGCGAGTGTGGTCCAGAACAACATGTCCGTATTCCTGAAAAGGTAACTTGATTGGGTGTTCGAGTTCGGCGTTGAGTATGTAGGCGTCGGCGTGATACATGTGATATTGCTGCTGGACGGACCCCGATGTCATCGGTAACTTCGGACTTGCAGCCATATTAGCCCCTTCCCTTTGAGCTTATTGTTGATTTTGTAATTCGAACGACGTGTCGAAATCCTTGCTATCCCCTGAAGCAGTAATGCCCCGCACCACCAATTTGTATCTCCCCGCCTCCCGATTCGCTCCCGGCACCTGCAGTGGCAACCGGTCTTCCTGGGACGCCGCCGGAATCGGGAACGCGAATGACCATTCCAGTTTGCCCGCCGGATTGTACAGGTCCGCAGTGTACTTGGAATAGGGACCACCCGGAGGAATTCTCACAAGCAGCAGAAAGGGCTGCCCAGGCTGCGTCGTAATTGTCGGACTCTCCGATCCGTAGGTGTTAAGGTTTACCGGTGCCCACGCTAAGACCCGCGGACTGCTCAATTGACGCGTCATCCGCGGATACGTAACCAGATTCTGATACCCAACGACGGCCAGCAAAGTAGCCATGACCGGAACGATAAATGCGGGGCGCAACCATACGAGCCATGTTGGTGGAGTCGGGCGCACCGGCGGTACAGGCGCGGCGTGGACCTCGGGATTCGGTATGGCTCCCTCCCTGATCCGCGCGACCAGCAGAGCCGCAGCCTGGACGTCGGCCGCGCATTCGGTGCAGTTGAAGTAATGCTCTTCAAATTCGTTGCGGGCCGTGGGGTCGAGTTCGTCGAGCAAATATCTTTCAGTAATTGTCTGAGCAACCACCATTTTGTGATCCATAGCCAAAAATGCCCCCTCGCATTTCAATAGTGCGCCGGCGCGATCCGGCGTTGCACAGCCATCAGGCCGGGACCAGCCTCAATGAATCGTTCCCGTCATCATATAAGCGCTTGAATTTCTGTTTTGCCCGGTGCAATAACAGGCGCAGATTGTCCCGGGTTATGCCCAGCTCGCGGCACACTTCATCTTTGTCTCGCTCTTCAAAGAATATGTCGTGCAGAACCCGCCGGTCACGTTCGGGGAGTTGTTCAATCACCTTCTGGACTTTTTGCGCGGCCTGCCTGTCGTCGAGAATCTTGGATAAATCAAAGGGTGCGGAGGGAAGTTCCGGCGCGTTGTCATCGTCCAGAGAAATGGTAGGTTCAGTGCGCCAGGTTTCTTTCAAGACATTGTTGCATATCGAATTGACATAGGAACCGAGGCTCTTCGGTTGCCTGATCTTCCCCTCGCGCAGGGCTACATAAAATCGCACAAACGTTTCCTGCTGCACGTCTTCAATGGCGTCCGCGGATTTCAGCCGAAACTGTAATTTTACTTTCATCAACGCCGTGAAGTACTTACGAAAGTGCTCTTGGGTGAGAAAATCCGACTCTCGCAGTCGACTCAAATAGCTTTCGTCAAAGGAGTGAAATTGCAAGAGTTTGCCCCGGGAACCAGGAAGTGGCACACAGTTTAGCACTTCGGTTGGCGCTGTGTAGCCGTTCCCTGGAGCGATGGCGAGGGGAGGATTTTTCGAAGCGCTGTGCCCGCTGAGGCGGCGTCCTGGTGTTGAGTTGGAGTGAGCGGTAGGCACGAGGAAGTTGAGGACTCCTATTCAGTCGCAGCAATCATGGGACAGTTCCGCGGGGAAAGACATGGAACAAAAAACACCGGAGCCGCTTCCCCGACGACTCCGGCGCTCTAATGGGATCGCGGCCCAGCGTTTACTAAGCCGAGGTCCTAAATCGTGGTGCATCGCCCTACAGCGCGACATTTTCCACTATGGGTATAGTGTCGAAAGACGGTAGATCGTTTCATCTGCGTTATGGAAAATTTCAGGGAACTGCCGGCTCGTTTGCAGCCGATCATTTCACCCGGCCAATCGATCACTTATAGAATGCCGCCAACACAGGAGCGCAATACATTTAGATCTTCGCGCACTTCAACCAAGCCCAATGAAACGAATGGAGCCGTGGGCGCACTATCTATCCGTGGGACTCGATCTAGGTGACCGACCCGAAGACTATGTGGAGATAGCGGTAAAGCGCTCTCCACACGTCGGGCACGTGCTGGTTGATTCGGTTACCCGGAGGAAACATGACGTTAAAACGTAGGGCAGCCGTTTATCTCTTTACTGTGCTGGTTCTCGCGGTGTACAGCGGACCTGCGGCCTCAGCTCAGCACACGACTCCCAAACTCCAGAACAATGCGGGAGCAGAGAAGGAACAGCCAACTCATCTGCCCGTCTACGATGTTGTCGAGACGGGAGCGACCGCAGCCAAAGCAGCGGCGCTGGCGAGCCACCTCGGCACGTCGAAAGAAATTCGTTAGTCAGGCCGCGCAAATCGTAATCCACGGGCCCAGCTTTCGGATCAATCGCTGTAATCTGTGAGCCGTGCGGCACATGCCCTTTCCCATCGAGCACCGTGCTCGCTGCAATCACGATACGTTTACTTGGCCCGGGCAAATTGGAAGAAACTCCTTGCGAGTGCTAATGCCGAGAATGAGAATACTTAGAATGATCTCTAAGTTCATTATGAATCTGGAACTCTGCCGCAGCACGCCGAGCAGGATCGCTAAATAAGGTTCGTAACGCTAGTCCGCGCAGGGGTGGAAGAGCTTGTTCTTCGTAAAACCCGGGGAAAACTAAGGCATCCTCGTCAGGCCGGGCAGGGTCTTGACCAGGTCGTTGTAGATCACCATCACAGCGAAGAGCACCAGGAAGACGAAGGCTGCCTGGTAGATGCGTTCTTTGATGGGCAGGCTGATTTCTTTCTGCATCAGCGATTCGATCAGAAGCAGTAGAATCACGCCGCCATCCAGAATCGGGATGGGGAGCAGGTTCATGATGCCGAGATTCAAGCTGATAAGGGCGGTGATGCCCAGGAGCGGAGTCCAGCCTTTTTCGCGTGCGGCGAGGCCGACATCTCTGCCGATACCGATCGGGCCATCCACCTGACGCATGGAGACTTTGTGCTGCACCAATTTCTGCAGCAACTCGAGAATCAGGAAAGAGTTCTTTTTGTTCTCCGAGAGAGAGACTTTGAAAGCGTCGGCGAAATTCAGCTTTACAACTTTGGTTGGAACGCTGGCGACACCGATGCGGTAGCGAGAGTCTCGCGGCGAGTCTCCAGGGTCGAGGGATGGCTTCACCGTGAAAGACAGTTGTTGGCCGTCCCGAAGAACTACCAGTTGCAGCGGCTGATCCTTGGTGTGGTTCAGGAGCTGGATCAGGACTCCGAGATGCGGAATGTCGAGCCCGTTCGCGGTAAGGATCTTGTCTCCGACCTTGATGCCGGCCTTGTCGGCGGCCATGCCAGGCTCGACGAAGGTCAGAGCGGTACTTGATTCTTTTGGCACCCAGCCGATGTCGCCGTATTGGTTGGGGCCGATCGGCTCTGGAACCAGGGTTTTTTCCAGGACCTTGCCGTCGCGCTCGATGCCAAACTTCAAAGGCTGATTCGGGCTGAGCATGGCTTGTACGTCAACCTGTTCCCAATTCGGATTTTCGACGTCATCAACCTGCACAATCTTGTCGCCGCTCTGAATGCCGGCTTTCGCAGCAGGTGTGTCGGGATTGACCCATCCCACGACGGTAGGCTCATCGAGCACGGCTGCGTACTCGTAGTGGGCCATGTATACGCCGGTTAGCAGAGCGATGGCCAAGAACACGTTCATGAACGGTCCGGCCAAAGCGATGACGAAGCGCTGCCAGCGCGGATGCGAGAGAAACTCGCCCGGATCGCCGGTGCGGTCGTCCATGGGATTTTCGCCCGACATCTTGACGTAGCCGCCGAGC
>PMSZ01000499.1 GCA_003168235.1 Acidobacteriaceae bacterium | reverse complement strand
CCGCGCATCGCCAATGTCACCGCTGGACTCTCCGGCCCAGCCATCAAGCCAATCGCTCTGCGCATGGTCCACGATGCGGCCCATGCCGTGAAGATTCCGGTGATCGGTATGGGCGGAATCTCCACTCCAACGGATGTAGTCGAATTCATGCTCGCTGGAGCCACGGCCGTGCAGGTGGGAACGGCGAGTTACTTCGATCCGGTAGCCACCGAAAAGCTAGTAGAGGAGTTGACCGAATATTGCCGCGAACGGAGAATCGAGCGGATCAGCGAGTTGACTGGGGGGTTGCTGACTGAGTAATAAGCGCTTTAACGGCGCTTANNAGACCGGGCACCTAAGACCTGCGCCCCTACCGTCCGCTGGCGTGCCAGATCGATCCCGGAGACTGATAATTCATCCCTTCGCCCCATACGATGTGCGTATCGCCGTGGCGATCGATCGCCAGTCCAAAGTAGTCTCCAAATGGAAAGCGGAACCCCTGCTTGCCGATATAGCTGTAGCCGGCAGCGTAGCCAGAGATCCGGACCTCGTCTCCCCAGGTCGCGCCGCCGTTGCTCGAACTGCGATAGTACGTATTCCAGTACGGCGAGTTGCGTTTATCCATCCACGCGATGCGTACGTCGCCGCCGTTGCCCGCCACAATCGCCGGGAAGGCATGTTCCACGCCTGATCCAGCGTTAGAAATGTTGGCCCGCGGAAGCCAGCTTTCTCCGCCGTTGGTCGAGGAGGAGAAATAAATGCGCTGCGATCCGAGCGGCGCGCGGCCCGCGCTCCAGAGCGCGTAAAGAGTTCCAGCGGCGTCGGTCGTGAGCGCGACCTGCGCTCCCAGATAGCCTTCGCCGCACTCTTCATCTTTGCAGCCAGGCGCTGCAGCAGAAACGTCCAGAAGACTCGGAGTCCACGACTTGCCCGCATCCGCGGACCTGGCAACATACAGGTTGACCGAGCCCCGCGCTCCTCCCGCCTTAGAGTAGGAGGCCCATCCCAGATACGCGTTGCCTGAGGGATCGACAGCGGCCGAGCCGAGCAGTGACCATCCGGGACGGCTTTCCGCATTCACGCGGACCGGCGCGAAACTGCGCCCGCCATCTTGCGATGCGGCGACCCAAACTTCTTCTTCATGATTAAAAGCCACGAGAACGTTCTGTCCGCGTACCGCCAAGGCAGGTTTGTCGAGTTCCTCCTGGCTGCGCGCAGCAACGGCAAAAGACCACGTGGCGCCAGAATCGATCGACTTCGCCAGAATCACCGCTTGCTTGCCATTCTGCAGCCACGCCGCGTACACGGTGCGATGATCGGCGGGATCGACTGCAATCTGTGCATCGAATTGCCCCGAACCGGTTTCAAGCATCACCCGCGGAGTCTGCCAGGTCTTGCCTTCGTCATCGCTGGCAGTCAGCAGCATGCTGGGCACGCTGCAACTCTCGCAATCGGGCACTCGCCCGTACTGAGGATAGAGAACGTAAATCCGGCCCGCGCCATCGGCCGCAACGGATGGCTCCCACTGGTCGCCAGTCATCTGACCGATCCGGTTCTGTCCGGAAAACACCGGCGGCGCGGCCCAAGCCAGACTGGCGAGAGCACACAGCAGAACCGCGAGTTTGGGAGCAGCGGAGCGCATGGTACGGTTTCGATGCAAAAACCTATGCTGTATACCAGGCGGGGGGCGAAACTCAACCCTGGCTATTGAAACTTTAGCCCGAAGCCGCGTCCAGGTCAACCTGCGGACGGCCAGCAGCGGGCAAACCACGGTACCTAATACTTTGTGCACTATCCTGCTGCCTGACCAGCTCTCCGGAGCGCCCGAGGCCATCATCTCCATCGGTCGAGCTTCCCGCAAACAAATGGACGGGCCTTGAACGGGATCGTGAGCCGTAACAAGCGCGGAACTCGCTTGACGGCCTACGCGGCGCGTCTAGCCCGCCGTCAGCAGAATGGGCGAGCCGGATGTCACGACAAGCGTGTGCTCGAAATGCGCCGAAAGAGCGCGGTCACTGGTGCGCACTGTCCAGCCATCTTTGTCGGTAAACACGCTACCCGTGCCGCTCGAGATGATCGGTTCCACCGTAATCACCAATCCTTCGTTCATCACCTGTCTGGCCTGCGGGTCGGGATAGTTGGGGACATGCGGCAGCTCATGAATGGTGCGCCCTATGCCGTGTCCTCCCAGTTCTCGAATGACGGCGAACCCCGACCTGCGCACCTCGCGTTCCACCATCCTTCCAATCTCAAACACGCGAAATCCGGCTCGTGCCACTAGCATCGCCTGCTGAAAAGCCCGTTCCGCGCAAGCCAACAATTTCTCAGCCTGCGCGCTCACGCGGCCCACCGGAACCGTGATAGCAGCGTCGGCCATGTAACCATCTTTTTCAACAGTGACGTCGAGTTTCACCAGATCGCCTTCCCTGAGCTTGCGCTTGCCCGGGATGCCGTGGACCGCTTCATCGTTGAGACTGATGCAATTGGCGCCCGGAAACTGATAAACAATCGACGGAGCAGAGCGCGCTCCGTTCTCTTGCATGACGCGCGCGCCGACTTCATCGAGATACAGGGTGGTAACGCCTGGCCGCACTTCCGCCTTCATGGCATCGAGCACCATCCGCACAACGCGCCCCGCGGCTTTTAGCGAAGCGAATTCCTGCTCATCCTGAATGCTCATCTTGAATGCTCGACTCCAGACTCAGTTCCCGGCGAGCGCATGAATAGAAACTACCGCAAGACTGGGTGTTTGGGATATGCCATCCTTTTTCCGCAGACCGTTCAGATCGAGTCGCGCTAGCGGTCACGACGACCCAAAGCCGGGCGCACTCTCAGAAAAATCTGGAATGACACCGGATTCTGCCCGTAAGCGGAATCCAGAGATGCGGGCTTCGAGTAGAACGTAACGTCGGCGCCCATCGCGAACTGCCAGAGACGGCTTTGGATCAAGTCGCGTGCGCCGCCGAACGTGTACGCACCAATCCGATAACTCGGCAGCAGCGGATCGTCAGGAAATAATTCATCTTTGTCGACCAGTTCCACGCGCGTAAAAACATAATTGCGCAGGTTGAAGTTTGCCGTCGATTCCAGCAAATACCCGTTCAGATTGTGGTCATCAAAAACATCGTGCACCCGTCCCCACACCACCGAACTCGCCCACGATCCTTGGTTGAACGGTCGTACATATTCGACCGACGCCGTCTGCCGTCGCTGGCTTCCTGGTTCGAGAGCCTCGGGATGCTCCAGCCGTCCGTAGCTGTACTGCGCCGTCCAATTCTTCGAGGCGGCAACACTCAGCCGCGCCGACCATGAGTCAAGCGGAGCAAACTGAATGGTGTAGCGCTTCTCGTCTGGCTCCCGCCCGTTAAATACCGACCCTTCAATCTTGAACCGGCTGATGAGCAATCCGGTAGTGACCACTCCAAAGCTGGTATGCGTGGAATCCTGCAAATGATGCGACAGCGGAGCCGTTGGCAACTCCGACGCGGAAGCGCGGTGCATAAAGGCGACCGGACCAAGCGCCGGCTCGCCCGCCGCCGCCCCGTAAAACTCCCATGCAAGTTTAGTCTTGCTCAAAGCCGGGATCGCAATGGTAATCGGGGGTGTGTAATCCAATGACAGTTCCGCAAAAACGTTATGGGGATGCTGGTGATCGACCAGCGCCTGCCCATGATAGGTTTCGCCCGTCTGAAACAATTCGGGAAACCCCGGATGCGGCGAAGTCAACGACTCGGCGGAAAACATCTCGCGAAACAGAATGCTGGCCCGCCCCAGTTTGTGCTGCTCCATCAGCATCAGCCAGTTCACCGACTCGGCTTTGCCCTCGCCACGCGGTCCGCCCTGCTGGTTGTAATCCACAAATACGACGCCGTGCGCCATCAGGTTCCACGACCCGATCGGCTTCATCCACATCGGTTCCGACGTCGCCGCCGGCTGCCATTCCGTGCCCGAGCCGTCTTCTGGAGATGGCATCCAATCGGGTTGGGTCATATCCATCTTCACGCCCGCCATGCTCATGTCACGCATGTCCGTCGTTGCTTCCGTCCGCTGCTGAGAATCGCTAACACTGCCAGCTATCTCCTGGGCTGCCGCCCAAGATACCGACAGAGTGATTACGAAAAAGCACAGAACAAAAAAACGCACGCCACACTCCTCCGCACAAACGTTCACTCAGATTTGCAAACCTCAAGATTTTGCGAATGATTGAACTTCGGAGGGCACTAGACGCGTATCGGAGTCAGTCCCGGAGGACCGGAGAAGAACACGATAGAAAGAAGCAGCCCGCACGATCTGGACGACGCCAGAGCGGGTTCGCTCGACGTAACAACACCTAAGGTCTCGGCGGAGGGTTGCGTGACGAAAACCGCTCGAACAATGGCCGCGTCATGGCCCGTCAGGCAACAGTGATAGCTAGTCGGGGGCGAAAACGGCTGGTTCGGAAGATTTCGGCCGCCGTGAAAGTGGCAACCCGTCGTGCGCCCGCCAGTCGCGGCGCCAGGATCAACCTCGGCCCAGCCGCTCGTCGGCAAGCTCGCGATCGCGAGCGCAGCGATTAACACCAGCCTAACGATTTTCGTACTGAAGTTCATTACTCCAGCCAAATTACCCCAACTAACATTACTCCAATTAACTTCGTTACGATCCCGTCAGCTTCGCGCGTATTTCTTCGGGCAGGCGGTCACGGATCTCAGCCGGCAGGCGATCATGCACGTGTCGCGCTCCAAGCATGGCCACATCGGCCACGACCGTCGGCGCCGGAGTCGCCACGGCCACAACCAGCCAGATCAGGGCCGACAGCGCAAAGCCGGCCAGCGCGCCCACCTCCAACCAAACCGCATGTCGGGGTCCAAAGTGGCGAATCACCGCAAATGCCAGCAGAAACACAGCCGCCGACGCCGAAGCCAACGCGATCAGGGAAATATCGATGATGCGATGCAGTTTCTGGCGGCTGCGGCAGCGCTCGCACTCGGCAAAGTGCAACTCGTAGTCGCCCCGCATCTCGAGCGCCAAGCCGGAGATATCATAGCGCCATCCGGCAAGGATTTTCCCTACGATCGGTTCAACGCACTCGCTCATAAGAGGTCAAAACCAGAGAGGCTATAGCCGGATGGATTCGAGAACTTCAGTCTGGGTTGCCAGCAGCACGCGGTTGGCCCACAACCCCTGACAGCCGCCCAGCGCCTGTTCTGCCGACACTCGAGCTTTTTCCGGATGGTTATTCTGCTCAGACAAATGTGCCAGGACGATATACTCGGCTCCTCCATCATAGTCGCTGGTGAAGAATTCCGCGAGAGCCTCATTCGAGAGATGCCCGACCCGGCTCATCACCCGCTGCTTCACCGACCACGGATAGGGCCCCGAACGCAGCATCTCGGTGTCGTGGTTCGACTCCATCACTAATACGCTACAGCCACGCAAGTGGTTCCTGACGTTAGATGGCATGTAACCGAGATCGGTGGCAAAACCGATCTTCACGCCTTCCGCGCGAAACGTGAAGCCCACCGGATCGATGGCATCGTGCGGAATGGTAAAAGGCATGATCTCGACATTGCCCACACAAAAGCCGCGCCCGGCGGAGAAATGCTCCGGTTTCGGCAGTTCAGGAATTACGCCTTCGGCGTCACGCACCGCGCGGCTCCAGGCCTGGTGCGTCGGCGCGCTCAGAAAGACAGGGACGTTCAGCTTTTTCGCCAGGCGCTGCAACCCGGCAACATGGTCGGAGTGCTCGTGCGTTATTACGATGGCGGAGATTTCTTCGACGCTCTCACCCAGCGCCCTCAGCCGCTTGAAAGTCTCTCGACCCGAGAGACCAGCATCCACCAGAATGCGCGTTGTGCTCGTAGCCACCAACGCGCAGTTCCCACGGCTGCCGCTCGCGAGCACCGAAACCGACACCGCCATATACCCGTAGCTTACTCCGACCGGCTGTGGAAACGGGAACGCTTTTCCGCGGCCCGGTACCTTTGATGGGACTTGGCAGGCCGCTCACTCTTTGGTTGTGAAGATAGGGCTCGCCTCGTCTCCGCCTGCATCGGCAATCATGCCGTTCACTTCTTCACAAACAGATTGTCCACCACGCCGCGACCCACCGCCCCGCCAACCGCGCCGGCGATTCCCGGCAGAAAGGCCAGAAACGATTCATACACTTGCGCTCGTTCCGGCTTCTGCGAAAGGAAAACATATGCCAGCCCATCTACGATCGGCACGAACCCGCCAATGATCACCACCCAGCGCCACGGCTTTCGCGGACTGAGAAATCCCAGCAGCATGTTCGCCGCCAGCACGGCCATCGCCGTCAGCAGCAGATCGCCGACTTTGATGTCTAACCACCCCGCGCCGATCCCAGCGAGCACCGCCAGCAAGTAATAAAATTCGTCGCCGGCCGACTTTCTCTCCGGAATAATCCCGCCGCCCCAGCCTGCTCCCATATTCCCTTGGTCTCGAATGCCGCTTTGAGCTTCGAGCAACGAACCCTGAATTGCGAACCCTGATTTACGATCGTGAATCCCGACCGAACCCGTCGCCCGAATCTCGCAGCTCCCAATGCCCTACTGGTAAGTGTAGAACCCGCGCCCAGTCTTGCGTCCCAGCCAGCCAGCGTCGACCATCTTAATCAACAGCGGACACGGCCGATACTTCGGATCGCCCAGCCCATCCTGCAACACGCGCATGATATCGAGACACACGTCGAGCCCGATAAAATCTGCCAGCGTCAGCGGCCCCATCGGATGCGCCATCCCCAGCTTGAACACTTCATCGACCGCCTCGGCCGTGGCCACGTTCTCCATCACCGCATACATCGCCTCGTTCAGCAGCGGCATCAGCACCCGGTTCGAAACAAACCCGGGAGCGTCATTCACTTCGACCGGCGTCTTCTCCAGCTTCACCGCCATCTCGCGCACCGTGTCAAACGTGGCTTGCGACGTCGCCAGCCCCCGAATCACTTCGACCAGCTTCATCACCGGCACTGGATTAAAAAAATGCATGCCGATCACTTTGTCCGCGCGCTCAGTCAGCGCTCCAATTTTCGTGATGGAAATGGAAGACGTATTGGAAGCGAGAATCACATCCGGCCGCGTGATGCGATCAAGATCGCGAAAAATTTCCGCCTTGATGGCAAACTTCTCCGTCGCCGCTTCGACCACCAGATCGCAATCGACCAGCTTCGTGCGATCGACCACCGCCGTAATCCTCTTCAACGTGGAAGCTTTGTCCTCCGCCGTGATCTTGCTCTTGGCCACTTCGCGATCAAGGTTCTTCGCAATCGTCTGCAGCCCGCGATCGAGAAAGCGTTCCTCCACATCGCAGAGCACCACGCTGAACCCGCTGCGCGCAAGAACGTGGGCAATGCCGTTGCCCATCGTTCCAGCTCCCATCACTCCCACCCGCTGAATCGCCATGATAGCCTCGTTGTTATTGCCCGTCGGGACCGCCTGAACCATATTAGAAGACCGGAAAGTTTAGCAGAACGGGTGAAAATCTCGGCGCAACAAGCAGAGAACAAACAAAAATGGCGCAGCCGGAGAGCTGCGCTATTTTTTATCAGCATCGTTCAGGTCAATCGTGGCAAGAATTGGCACGCAAGAGACCGCTACGAACTCCTGATGATCACCTTGCCGGGCCCCGGGGCATCGGCGGGGCTGGGTCCGGCATTATAAATGTAGCTGCCGGCATTGGTGCCGCCCGCGAGCGGGTGAGAGTTTCCATCGGCCGAATTGATCGGCGGATTAAACGGATCGGTGCTGGTCCAATTAATAGGCAAGGTTGTAGAGGGGGCCGATATTGCCAGGGTACCCATTCCATTCGCGGTGTTCCCTTGCGGAACGGCCACAGGATTCGGGGTGTAGGACAATGTGCTACCGCTGCCGGTGATCTGGACAGCCATCGGTCCGACGCCCAACTGGAGGGCGAACGGACCGGTAGCGATCCCGTTGCCAGTGATGCTGTAATTCAACCCGAGGTTCGTGCCGCCCGCCACAGTATAGGTGGGACTGTTGGAGTTGGCCGCGATCACCAGCGGATTGGGAAAGATACTCTGCGTGCCGGGAGAAAAGCTGATGGAGATCTGGAATGGGGCGGTGTTGGCGAAAGTAACGATTGCATTTGAAAAAGCGGGGGCCGAGACGATGCACCCCTGTGGCGTTGGGGTGCACGTGGAATCGATGGTGATGGTCTGGTTCGGGTTGAAGTCTAAAGCGTCAAGATAGTTGCGTGCTGCGGCCATGGCTGGCTCCTTTTTCGATGTGAAGTTAGAAACGTGGCCTGCTT
>PMSZ01000502.1:232-3490 GCA_003168235.1 Acidobacteriaceae bacterium | reverse complement strand
GCAGAGGTCAGAGGTCAGATTGAAGAGGTAAAAACCTCATGGCTTCTAACCTCTGCAATCTGACCTCTTACCTCTGACCTTTTCTTATTCTTTCCAGCGGCGGAAGAGCAGAGCTCCGTTGGTGCCGCCGAAGCCGAAACTGTTGGACATGGCGTAATCGAACTCGGCTTTGCGGGCATGGTTGGGGACGAAATCCATGTTGTCGGTTTCGGGGTCTTGATTTTCGAGATTGATGGTGGGGGGAAGAATCTGATCGCGCAGGGCGAGGACGGTCACTCCGGCTTCTAACCCTCCGGCTCCGCCGAGCAGATGGCCGGTCATCGATTTGGTAGAGCTTACCGGAACTTTCTTTCCAAATAAATTTCTGATGGCGTGAGCTTCGAGCGTGTCGCCGATGGGCGTCGAGGTGCCGTGCGCGTTGAGGTAGCCGACGGCGCTGGCGTCGAGGTGGGCGTCGCGCAGGGCGTTACGCATGACGCGGAATCCGCCTTCATGTTCGGGAGCGGGTTGGGTCATGTGATAGGCGTCGGCGGACATGCCATAACCAACCAGCTCGGCGAGGATGGGAGCGTTGCGGCGGCGAGCGTGTTCGAGTTCTTCGAGAACGAGGATGCCTGCGCCTTCGCCCATGACGAAGCCGTCACGATCTTTGTCCCAGGGGCGGCTGGCGCGGGCGGGATCGTCGTTGCGGGTGGAAAGGGCGCGCATGGCGGCGAATCCGCCAACTCCCATGGGAGTAATGGCGGCTTCGGAGCCTCCGGCGATCATGACATCGGCATCGCCGCGCTGGATGATACGGAAGGAATCGCCGATGGAGTGGGCGCTGGTGGTGCAGGCGGTAGCGGTGGCTTCGTTCGGNNATCTTGCGCGGTCCGCCTTCGAGGAGCGCCGAATGCTCGCGCTCGATCACGTCGAATCCGCCGATGCCGGAGCCGATGTGAACGCCGACGCTCTCGGCATTTTCTGGCGTGACCTGAAGCCCGGACATCTTCATGGCTTCGTCGGCGGCGGCGATGGCGAAGTGGATGAAGCGGCCCATCTTCTTGACTTCTTTTTTCTCGATGAACTGAAAAGGGTCGAAGTTATGGACCTCGGCGGCGATCTGACAGGCAAAGGCGGACGCGTCGAAAGCGGTAATGCGGCCGACACCGCTCTTGCCGGCGAGTAAGGATTGCCATACTGCGTCGGTGGTATTGCCCACGGAGCAGATCAGGCCGATGCCGGTGATGACGACTCGCCGTTCCACTTTAGCCGCCGAGTTGCCAGCCAAACTATTTGCCCGCTTTCGCGTGCTTGCCGATGTAGTCAACGGCGTCGTTGACGGTGCGGATCTTTTCCGCGTCTTCGTCGGGGATCTCGATGTCGAAGGCCTCTTCGAAGGCCATGACGAGCTCGACGGTATCGAGCGAGTCGGCGCCGAGGTCATCGACGAAGGAAGCGCTGGGGGTGACCTCGCCCTCGTCGACACCAAGCTGCTCCACAATAATCTGTTTCACTTTTTCATCAACAGCGGCCATGTTCTCCTCGTTTCTGAATCTGGGAATCGCGAGCCCGGAGTGCGGGCCGGCGTTTTGATTTACGACTGCATGCTGCTCATTGCATCGGATGAAGTCGGAAACAGTAGTCTAAAAGGAAGTTGCGCAGAAAGTCGAGTCGGGATCACTCTCGAATCCTAATTGGGGGTGGGGAGCGGGGTCAAACGTGTGGACTAGGATCTGCGGCTGACGTGCCTTGGAGATCAGGAACGCTCACATTTCAGAGGTTTTCGGCCTCTCCACGAATTTTCCCGACAACGAATGCCTTTTGTTGTTCTGATTTGATCTCCTCTGGGAGGATCTGCGGCTTGCAGCAAAATGCAGATCCCTCACTTCGTTCGGGATGACAATCCTTTAACTGCAGATTCCTCGCTTCGCTCGGAATGACAATTTTTGAGGGAGCGGAGTTACTTCGAATACTCGTCCCTCAGCTGCGTTTGGCGGCTGGTCATTGGAATTGCTTTTCCCTGGATGTAGACCTGCTTGACGTCGGTTTTTACGTCGAGCGGGTCGCCGTTTGCCATGACGATGTTGGCGGTTTTGCCGACGTCGAGCGAGCCGAGCTGGTCGGCGACTCCCCAGATTTCGGCGGCGTTGAGGGTGATGGCTTTGAGGGCCTCGTCATAGGGAAGGCCGAAGGCGGTAGCGAATCCGGCTTGATCGGGCAGGTTGCGAACGTTGTGTCCGGAGTAGGAGGCGAAGGCGATTTTGACTCCACGCTTGTAGAGTTGCGCGGGAAGACTGTAGACGGCGTCGTAGCGCTCGTCTTCCTGCGGAGTTTCGTAAATGGGGCCGACGATGACCGGCACCTTGAGACTGGCCACGTAGTCGAGCACGGGCTGCGAGTGACTGATGTGGTTGAGAACAAATTTGAGATGGAATTCGTTGGCGAGGCTGACGGCGGTTTGCAGATCGCTGGCAGTTTCGGCGGCAAGGACGATGGTCTTCTTGCCTTCGAGATAGGGGAGCAGCGCTTCTAATTTGAGATCGCGCTTGGGAGCTGACGGCTCGGGTTTTTTATTTTGCGCGGCGTCGGCTTTCTTGCGGTCGTATCCGGCCCACTTGGCTTTGTAGTCTTGCGCGTCGATGAAGGCCTGGCGCAGCTGGGTGGCCATACCCATGCGTGTGGCTGGGAACTTCTGTTTTTCGAAGCCTCCTTTATTACGGCGTTGGTCGCCGGTGAAATTGAGCGGCATGGCGTTGTCGCGGATGAGGAGCATGTCGGGTGCGCTGGCTCCGGCGAGCTGAATGAAGGAATCCTGGCCGGGGAGCGTGTCTTCGCTTTCGGGAGCGACGACGGCGTTGGTGATTCCGTTGAGGCGGGCGACGGGAATGAGGACGGATTCGGCGTGGAAGGCGTCGGCGGTGTGCATGTGCGGCATGATCTCGTCGCTGCGCTCGAGGAGATCGTTGGTCATGACTTCGGCGGAGATTTCGGTGAGTCCGAGCTGAGTTTCAGAATCAATCAGGCCGGGATAGATGGTCATGCCGGTGGCGTCAACGATTTGCGCGTTGGCGGGGATGGTGACGGAGGCTGAGGGTCCGACGGCGATGATTTTGCCGGCTTGCAGGACTATGACTCCGTTGTCGATGGTGCCATGGGTGATGGTGAGGAGCTTGCCACCTTTCAGGGCGATGGGGTGGGATTGGGTGAAAGCCCGCGTCGAAAAGGTCAAGATCAAAAGCAAGGACAAGAGCAACGGCAGCGGGCGGGGGCGCCCGC
>PMSZ01000502.1:0-182 GCA_003168235.1 Acidobacteriaceae bacterium | reverse complement strand
TCGATGAAGACTTTTTCGGGAACGCCGTAGCTGGAGAGCGGATAGCCGTCCCAGATGACGAGGTCGGCATCTTTGCCGACGTCGATGGAGCCGACGCGATCGTCGATGCCGATGATCCAGGCGGCGTTGAGGGTGATCATCCGGAGAGCTTCTTCTTCGGTGGCGCCGCCGTAGCGGATGGT
>PMSZ01000557.1 GCA_003168235.1 Acidobacteriaceae bacterium | reverse complement strand
AAGAATTCGCTGATGCTGGTCACGGCGCTGGCTCCCAAGGTGGGATATGACAAGGCGGCGCAGATTGCGCACACGGCGCACGTCGAGCACTCGAGTTTACGCGAGGCGGCGGTAAAGCTGGGATTTCTAACGAGCGAGGAGTTTGATTCGCTGGTGAAGCCGGAGCGGATGACGCGACCGTAGAGATCGAGTCATCCGGTCGGCGTCATCTACTGCGGCGTCGGCGTGATCGGAATAGGCGCGTTCTTGGGCGTGCTCAGGTAGCCGGTGATCTTGTTCTTATCCACGGTCCAGACGACGAGTTCAAAGAGCATATGGTCGCGGCCGGTGTAGAACTGCACGGGCTCGCTCTGGTTCTTGTCTTTCTTCTCGATGGTCTTGTCGTCGGCGGTGACGGTGAGGGTGTACTTGCCACGTTTGGGATCAGTCTTCTTCAGTTGCAGAGCGACGGTCGAAAACGCCGCGGGCTTCGCGCCCTTCATCAGGGTGAACTCGTAATACTGGCGATCGCCTTTGTGTTTGAGGGCTTCAAGATCGGAACGAGTGTTGGCGATGAGTCCGCTCTGCTGGCCGAGATCGCCGATGGTGCTCTGGAGCTTCGCGATGGTCGCATCGAGCGATGCTTTGGTCGCGGCCACATCGGTCTTCACGCCGCCAACGTCGGTCTTGACGGCGCCGACTTCTCCGGAAACGGCGCTGACATCTTTCTTCTCTTCCTCCGCCTGAGCGGCGATGCGCGCGGATGCGATCTGTTGCTGATGCTGCAACTCACTGGCACGCGACGCCAATTCTTTTTTCGTCATGCCTAATTGATGGGCGAGAGTTTCGGAATCTGCTTCGGCGGATTGCATGCGCTTGGTCAAGTCTCCGATTTGCTTTTCGCTGGAGGATTGATCCTGAGTGACTTTTTCGAGCTTGCCGTGCTGGTCGTAGATGAAGAACGACGATGCGGCGGCATAGGCAACAGCCAGAACGATGAGGATCCATTTGCCGATGTTGCTCTGCGGCTCAGGGTGATAAACGGTCGGTTGATCGCCTTCAGACATTCGGTTGTCTCCGGTTGAGGTGGACTGTAGACGCTATTGTTTGTGAGATGCGGGTCGGTGTCAATTGCGTTTCAGGTACTTGGGGCGGCGAGGACGCCCACCGTCCAGCAGATGGGACGGCGGCGCTGCGAAAATAACTCGCGTGCGGTCATTGCGTTAGAGCCGCATTAGAATGGGGGCGTGAAGAGCTGGGGCGCAATCATTGTCGGAGCGGGCATCATTGGGCTGGCGCTGGCGATTGAGTTGAATAAACAGGGGCTGCGGGTGCTGGTGGTGGAGAAAGGCGAACCGGGACGCGAGGCGTCATGGGCGGCAGGGGGAATGCTGGTTGACTCTCCGGCAGAAACGCGGCGGGAGTTGCAGGAACTGGCGAAGGCGAGTGCACGGATGTATCCCGAGTTTGTGCATGAACTGCAGGATGAGTCGGGGCTGAAGATTGATTTGCGGTCACAGGGGACGCTGCTGCTGAGTCGGGCGGAGACGAGGCAGAGCCCCGGCGGCACGCAACAAGCTCATGATTCGCCGCTATCGCTTGCGGAACTGGAGCCAGCATTGCAGGAGCTTGATCTGCAGGAGCTTGATCTGCAGGCAGGACAGGGCGATGCAACGCGCTTTACGGCGCAGTTTTTGCAGGAACGATGTGTTGATCCTCGGGATCTGACTGCGGCTGCGGTTGCGGCTGCGCGGCATCGGGGGATTGATTTTTCTTCGGGCGACCATGTGTTGGATGTGGAAGTGGCAGATGGGAAGGCTTGCGGCGTCCGCACAAACAAGACGCGTTTTGCGGCGGGAGTGGTGGTGAATTGCGCGGGAGCCTGGGCGGGGCAGATTGGGCCGCATCCGTTTCCGACGCGTCCGGTGAAGGGGCAGATGTTGTGTGTCGTCATGCCGGAGAAGGAGATGGTGCGGCACGTGGTGAGGGCGCCGGAGGTCTATCTGATTCCGCGCAGCGATGGGCGAATGCTGATTGGGGCGACTTCCGAAGAAGCGGGATTTGACAAGCGGGTGGTGCCGGAGACGATCTTGAAATTGCGCCAGTAGGCGACCGATCTGGTTCCGAAGCTGGCGGAGGCGCGCTTTCTGCAAGCGTGGGCCGGATTGCGTCCTGGAACTCCGGACGGGCTGCCGATTCTGGGAGCGACGACAACGCCGGGATATTTTGTGGCGACGGGACATTTTCGGGATGGGATTTTGTTGGCGCCGGCGACAGCTAGGGTTATGGGGCAGGTGATTGCAGGGAAGAAGCCAGAAGGTGATTTGAGCGCGTTCGCGGCCGCGAGGTTTCAGGACTAGACGGTGTGGTTCTTCACCAACATGATGAATCGTTTTCGGACTGCCTTATCGTTGCTTTCAATCGGATTCGCGATGTTGCCTGCGGCCGGTGCAGCTCAACATGCGGTCACAATTCGAGATGTGCGCTCTGGCACCGCGATACTCCGACAACACGGACGTTTAACGATCCTTGAAATCAAACCCCATGCTGGGTCTTCTCTGCGTATCGCTCTCAGCCATCCAAGCGACTATCGCCAAGGGACTGACGGCCCGACTGAGGCCCATTTGGTCGCGGAGAATCCCGATCACTTCGTGATCTTCACAGATACATTCGCCTCTAACCCTGGAAATATTCAGGGGCATTGCGGTGCAAGCGAGACCGGAGAGCGCTTCGTCCATGTAGTCGCGCTTGGAGCAATCCCGCATGAGACTTTATCGGCCCTTATGGATAGCTGCCTTCTCGACTTGGAAGCGACTTCCCAAAGCCCTGAGTGGATCGCCAAGTCCGATTCCGCAGGTTTCAGCGGTCGAATAATTCTGAGCTTTGAGGAGGGGACGCAGCCAACCACCGTTTACTATGTCGCACCCGACGGCGCTGTCACCCGGCCGGAGACCGATTCAAGTTCTCCGAAGCGTCACTGATTTGTGCAGTCCTGTTCTAGCGGAATGCGGCGGCAATTGGCGAAACGTCCCATCTCACCACGAACACTCAATTCCACCTCGGCGTCCGTGAACTTTCAATCGCAGGTATATACTGAAGCGTTTTCCGCAATCATTTTCTTGAGTACGCGCGCCCCGCGCGCCAGAAAGGCAACGGACCCCATGGCTTCCCCGGCAGTCGATTTTGCCCGCAGCAATCAGCCGCGGTTTCTTGATGAGCTGAAGAACCTTCTCCGCATTCCGAGCGTCAGCACTTTGGAAGAACATAAGAGCGACGTGCAGAAGGCGGCGGATTTTGTGGCCGCGGAACTGCGCCGCATTGGGATGCAAAATGTCGAAGTCATTCCGACCAAGGGGCATCCGCTGCTCTATGCCGATTGGCTGCATGCTCCGGGGAAGCCGACGGTGTTGATGTATGCGCACTATGATGTGCAGCCAGCCGAACCTTTGGATGAATGGCACACGCCTCCGTTTGAGCCGACCGAGCGTAACAACAATATTTATGCGCGGGGCGCGGTCGACGATAAAGGACAACTCTGGATGGAAGTGAAAGCGCTGGAGTCGCTGATGCAGGCGCATGGCGGCAAGCTTCCGATTAACGTCAAAGTGATTTTTGAAGGCGAAGAGGAAGTGGGCGGCGAGTCGATTGCCGCATATGTGCGTAAGGAGAAGTCGAAACTGAAAGCGGATTTCGCGCTGGTGTGCGATACGGAATTGTTCGCGCCGAATCTCCCGACTTTGTGCGTCGGGTTGCGCGGGCTGGTTTACACGGAGATTGAAGCGGCCGGGGCGAAGACCGATCTGCACTCGGGAATGTACGGCGGGGCGGCGCCGAATCCCCTCTTTGCACTGGTGGAAATCATCAGCAAACTGAAGGATGCCAAGGGCAAGGTGCTGATTCCTGGCTTCTATAGCAAAGTCAAAGCTCCAAGCAAAGATGAGCTGAAGGCCTGGAAGCGGCTGCCATTTAACGAAGAACAGTATCGCAAGACTGAAGTTGGGTCGAAGGTGCTGACAGGAGAGCCGGGATATTCGGTGCTGTACCGGACGTGGGCGCGGCCGACGCTGGAAGTGCACGGGATGCCGGGAGGGTTCGTGGCTCCGGGGGCGAAGACGGTGATTCCGGCGAAAGCGTCGGCGAAGGTTTCAATGCGGCTGGTGCCGAACCAGGATCCGGAGGACATCTTCAAGCGCTACGCGGCGTTCGTGAAGAGACATACGCCGAAGGGCATCGACATCAAGATCAAGACCTATAGCAAGGGACGGGCGTGCGTGGTGGGCACGGATAACCGGTTCATCAAAGCGGCGACGGAAGCGTTGCATGACACGTTCAAGAAGGAAACGGTGTTCATACGCTCAGGTGGATCGATTCCGATTGTGACGGATTTTCAGGATGTGCTGAAGATTCCGTCGGTCATGATGGGATTTGGGTTGCCCGACGACAATTTGCATGCTCCGAACGAGAAGTTCCATATTCCGAATTTTCATCGCGGGATTGAGACGATTTGCTTGTTTTTTGAGAAGCTGGGGTAGAAAGGGCGACCCTATCACGCCTCGGTCGGCGGCGGGAGACGCGGCTAGCCGCGTCTCTACAGGCGTTTCCGTGGCGCCACTACGCTGGGCCGAACCCGCCCGGTAATCCTGAATTCCACGCCTTCAGGTAAAATAAAGGATTGAGGGTCAGGAGCATGCGTATTCGGATTTTCGCGTCTGCAGCGCTGTTTTTGACGGTCACGATGGTGTCAGCGCCGTGGCTGCAATCTGAATCCGATCTGGAGGTACCGCATTTCAACGCGGCTCCGCCGGTGGATGCGAAGAAGCTGCCGGCGATCCTGACTAAGGACCAGCTTTGGGGTGGTAACGCGCAGTTTGCGTACCAGACGCATGCTTATGAGCTGGCGGCAAAGATTCCGAAAGTTATTTATCAGCAGCCGTGCTACTGCTATTGCGATCGGGGCATGGGACACACCAGCCTGCACAGTTGCTTTTCCGGCACGCACGGTGCGGAGTGCGGCACTTGCCTCAAAGAGCTCTATTACACTTACATGATGTTCAAGCAGGGCAAGACGGCGCGTCAGATTCGCGCCGGCATAATCAAGGGCGACTGGAAGGCGATTGATCTATCGACAGCGTCGAGTATCAATTAAGCGCGCGCCCTTAGTGCAGTTCGCTAGCAACTGCAAAACTTTGATTCACGCATTTCGGATTTCAATTCTGAACTGAGGCGTTTGATGCCATTGAAGATAGCTCCCAAGAAACAGGCGGCGGAAGATCCACGACACACACAGGCGGTGCAGAGCTACGAATTAGGACTGCGGGCATTGCAGGAGCACAAGTTCGAGAAGGCGAAGGGCCACCTGCAAAAAGTGCTGAGCGGGCCGAACAAATCGCTCGTCGACCGGGCCCAGGTCCACATCCTGACCTGCGACAAACGTCTGGAAGGGCCTTCGCTGCAGTTCAAGACAACAGAAGAACATTATGACTACGCGGTGTCGCTGATCAACACGGGCGACTACGTGACGGCGCGCGAGCAACTGGACAAGCTATTGAAGCAGAATCCGAAGTCGGAGTATGTGTTGTATGGATTGGCTGCGTTGCATTGCCTGACCGGTCACGTCGAAGAGTCGCTCAAGACGCTCGACGAAGCGATTCAAGCGAAACCGGCGCTGCGCTTCCAGGCGCGAAATGATGGCGACTTTCAGAACCTGGCGGAAGACCCGCGGTTTACCGAACTGCTGTATCCGGACCCGGGTGCGGAAGAATCTGAGGCGCAGGAAGAAGCGAGCGCGTATTGATTGAAGGTCAGAGGTCAGAGGTCAGATTGCAGGGTTAGAATCACTCGGCGTTAGAATCACTCGACGTTAGAATCACTCGGTGCGAGCTACGGGGTTTGATCTCCGCAATCTGACCTCTGACTTCTGCAACTCCAATTGAGGCGGTATGCTCCCCCAGTTGCGAATGAACTCATCTGAAACCGGCCGGGCTGGACCCGAGTTGCGCGTGGTGGCGATTGGGGGCGGCACGGGGCTCTCCACGCTGCTGAAAGGGTTGAAGCGTTACGTTATGACGCCGGCGCTGGCTGTCTCAGGCCAGCCCACGATTCGCGAATTGAGCGGCGTGGTGACGGTGAGCGACGATGGCGGATCGAGCGGGCGTCTCCGCAAGGAATTCAACATGCTTCCGCCGGGCGACGTGCGGAATTGCATCGTTGCGCTCTCAGAAGACGAAGCGCTGCTCTCCCGGTTGTTTCAACATCGCTTTGCCAAGGGTTCCGGCCTCGAAGGACATAGCTTCGGCAATCTCTTTCTGGCGGCGCTGACTTCCATTACCGGAGATTTTGCCGAGGCGGTGCGGCTGTCTTCAGAAATTCTGTTGACGCGCGGGCGGATCTATCCCGCCACCATGTCGAGCGTGGAGTTGGAAGCTCTGTTCGAGGATGGAACGCGCGTGCGCGGCGAAACGCAGATTACGGCGAGCAACGGGAAGATCCGCGAGCTGGCTCTGATTCCGCACGATGTTGAACCGCTTCCGCAAACGCTGGAGGCGATCGCCAACGCCGATCTGATCACGATCGGGCCGGGATCGCTTTTCACGAGCCTGATTCCAAATTTGCTGGTACGCGGGATCGCCGACGCGATCCTTGAATCGCATGCCATTAAGGTGTTTGTTTGCAATTTGATGACGCAGGCTAACGAAAGTCTTGGATTAACTGCGGCGGACCACATTCGCGCACTTAATGGTCACGCCGGCATCCAGTTGTTTGACTATGCGCTGATCAATCGCAAAACGGTTTCGCCAGAACTGAAGGCTAAGTACGCTCTCGAGGGAGCTTCGCAGATTGTTGTCGACCTGGAGGCGATTGAAGCGCTGGGCGTGTGTCCGGTACTTGGCGACTATCTGGACGAGGGCGACGTGGCACGGCATGCGACCGATCGGGTCGCACACGATCTGATGGCGCTGATGGCGCAAACGCCGGACCGGCAGACGATTCGGAGTTGAGATCTCGCGGTATATTGGCTAGGCATGGCTAAAGCGCCAAGAAATAAATCGAACTCTTCCCGGTCAAGTCCGAGCATCTCGCGCGTTGCCGTTGCGATTATGGCGGCGGGCAAGGGCACGCGACTCAAGTCGAAACATCCCAAGGTTCTGCATGAAATCGGCGGCAAGCCGATTCTGGCGCATGTGATTGCCACTGCGCTAAAGGTCGTTCCAGCGCGAGACATTTTCGTCATCATCGGACATGAGGCGGAGCGTGTGCGCGAA
>PMSZ01000110.1 GCA_003168235.1 Acidobacteriaceae bacterium | reverse complement strand
CCGCGCCGCGGGCGATGGCAGCCTGCCGGTCAGCGGCAGCGACGATGCCCACGAGTGGAAGGGATGGATTCCTTTCGACGAGATGCCGCGCGTTTACGATCCACCCGGTGGCATTCTGGCCACTGCCAACGGTCGCATTGCTCCCGACGATTACAAATATTCGATCAGCACGAATTGGGACGCACCGTGGCGCACCGATCGCATTTACCGGGTGCTCGAATCGGGAAAGAAGTTTGCCCCAGCCGACATGCTGGCGCTGCAAATGGACGTGAAGTCCACCTATGACCGCTTCTGCGCCGACAAGTTTGTCTACGCGATCGATCACGCGGCGAATGCTTCAGAGCGCGCCAAGCGTGCGGCAGAAATTCTGCGCGACTGGGACGGCCGCATGTCGGCCGACTCGGCAGCGCCGACGATCGAAACCAAGGCGCGTCAGGAATTGGTGCGCTTGCTGCTCGAACCGAAGCTGGGCGCGCCCGGCATGGCACCAGACCGTGGTCTTCTGAGTTGGAAGAGCTATCGCTGGTCAATGTCATCCGTCTGGCTCGAAAATGTGCTCACCAAGCAACCGGCACGCTGGCTACCGCCTGGATTTTCCGATTACGGAGCCCTGCTGACGGCGGCGGTAGAGAATGTCGTAAAGCAGGGAGGCTTGTACGCGAACAATGGAGATCCGGTCGGCTACCATTCTCCTGCGGACCTCAATCAGTGGAAGTGGGGAAAGGACTATCCCGTGGAAATCGATCATCCCGTGCTCAGCCAACTTCCGTTAATCGGGCGTTTCACCGGGCCGGGATTGCATCCGCTGAGCGGAAACAACTACACCGTGAAGGCCGTGGGCCGCGGTTTTGGCCCCTCCGAACGGCTGACTTTGAACTTCGCAAACTTTGACGAGAGCACGCTGAATCTGGTGACGGGCGAAAGCGGAATCTTCCTCAGCCCGTATTATCTGGATCAATGGAAGGCGTGGTACGAAGGTTCAACCTTCGCATTTCCCTTCTCGCAAAGTGCCGTCGAGCACCATCGAGCCCACGAGATGACGCTGGAGCCGAAGTAGCCGCTTGCCGCGACCAAAACTAAATTAGGGTTTTCCCTGACGCCTGAGACCTGCTTCTAGAAGTCCACTGTCTTAATGTCAACGAACTGCCCGACAAGGTTATTGATCTGACCGGGATTATTCGGATCGTTCGGGTTGTACTCCAAAGCATCAATCAGGTCGCTATAGATACTCAGCGATCCACCCTGCACCACATACACTACGACTCGCGTAGCGATGGGCTGGATGCCGGTGACGTCTCCATTCTCGGGAGGAATTACAACTCCACCCGCCGCAACCGTCCCCACCGCAGTGCCCAGCGTGTTGTAGATGGAAAGACAACCGCGGACCTCCGCCCCAGCCGGTGGTGGGACGGGCGGAACAACCTCGGTGCAGGTACGCGCGCCAATGTAGAGCTGGCCGTTCGCGCCCATGGCAATGCGGTTGTGATATCCGTCGGTGATGATGATCGGCGTGCTGTTGGTCACGGTCATGCTGCTGAGGTTGAAGGTGGTCAGCAGTCCGCAGGTGGTTGCCTGCGTGACCTCTCCGGTACAGGGCGAAGCAGGTACCGGCGTTCCCGCAAGATACATAGTCGAGTTGTTGACCAGTGCAATGCTGGCCGCCGGTACCGGAACTGCAACACCCGGAGTCGGCGGCGAAGTCGTCATATCGACGGGTTGAACACTGGCTTGGGTTCCTCCGCACTCAGCCCCGCAGTTCACGACGAATGCGGTGGTGTCGCCGCTGCTGAAGAAAGCAGAAACCGGACTGTCGAAGCAACAGATGTAGGTCACGGCATTCCCCACACCGATCAGCGTTGGCGTGATCACCGCCACTGAATCGGAGTTGTCGCTGAAGCCGAACAGAAAGTTGCCACTGTTGCTGATTGAAAGATAATGAACTGCGGGAACCGCAACCTGTCCCGTAAAGGTGCCCGAGCTCGTCGAGACGACCTCGACCAGCCCCGGAGGTTGCCCCACCACCGGCGCCGTCGGAACGGCTACATAAACGGTGGAACTGTCTGGAGAAACCAGGATGCTCTCGGTCATCCCCGGCAATGTCACGTGAGCGGGAGCCTGTTCGCTGGTGTTATTGATGAAGGTGAGCAGGTTGTCCGAGTCTTGCTCGCCATTCCCGCTGAAGACCACGGTCTGGGCGTGGCTGGGTGTAACCACCATCATCCCTGGGTTATTGCCGGCGGAAATTGCCGCTCCGCTCGCGCGTACGTCAGTTTCGGCGTTGAGAATATCCACACCCGCCGCCAGAGTTCCGGCGGAAACGCTATTCGAAATGAAAGCGCGATTGGTGACGCCCGTCGTTCCCGTGCTGGGGGCCTGACTACCGCCGCAACCCAACTCCGCCAAACAGGCGGACAGCAGTGCCACCAGAAAAATCAGGACTCGTTTCAAATCTTGGACTCCAACCCTGGACAGGATAATCACTTGGATGCAAGAAGAAGGATTATAGCAAAAGGTAAGGTATGCCAGTTTCACGGTGGGATGGTCTCAAAATCTCAAGGTCCACCTGCACAAGCCTCGGTTGAAGCCTTGAGGCTCCGAATTTTCTATCTCGCCGCGGGGATGCACAGAGATCGCCGCTTCTTGTATTCTCAAAGAGATGGCGCAAAATTTCATCGAACGTCTA
>PMSZ01000297.1 GCA_003168235.1 Acidobacteriaceae bacterium | reverse complement strand
TCCGCTTTTTCTCGCCGCATCGGCGAAAGGCTTGGTGCGGCTCGAATTCAAAGCGCGCATGCAGAAGCTTCCGGCATCGATTCGCCTACAGGGATCCGAATCGGCCCTCGCGCCGGAATTCGCACACTATGTTCGCGAGCTCAACCAGTATTTCGCCGGTGAACGCCGCGAGTTTTCCTTCCAGCTCGATCTCCGCGGAACCGACTTTCAAGTCGCGTGTTGGAACGCGCTGCTGCAGATTCCCTACGGTGGGACGTGCAGCTATCGCGACATTGCCGAGGCTATAGGACATCCGCACGCGTTTCGCGCCGTCGGCATGTCGAACAACCGGAATCCCATCGCCATCGTCGTACCCTGTCACCGCGTGATCGCCTCGAACGGTACGCTCTGCGGATACGGCGGTGGCCTCGACCTGAAGCGCAAATTGCTCGACCTGGAGCAGCGGAATCTACGTCCCGACGAGCGTCGGTCCCGTAGATCTGACTTCAAGGAGTCCGCGCCAGAGCCCGCGTCAGATAACGACCGTCCTAGCCTTCCCTTTCCAATCGGCGCATGATCCCGGCGACGTGGGGGTCTCCACGAAGCACTCACGTTTGTCATCCACGACGCGCTCGACACGCTGCTCGTGCTCTGCCAGCGACGCGCATCGCCGTCAGAGCCGTCGGGAGTAGGTAGGCGCCGGTCGGCTCCTGTACACTAGCCGCCATGTTCAGCGCGTCTGGTTCACTCTGAGAATCCCTCATCGTGACGGCTCCCAGCTCGTCTTCGAATTCGATGCAGATTCCAACGCGGGCCACCGCGGCCTCCGCCGTCCGCAAAGCCAGTTTCTTCTACTTCGTCTTCGTGATGTTTTCCTACACCACCGGAGGGCCTTTCGGACTCGAGGGCATGGTCACTACCAGCGGCCCGGGCATGTCTCTGATTTATCTGCTCATCATCCCGTTCTTCCTCAGTATTCCGGTGTCGCTGGTCTCCGCTGAACTCACTACCGCCATGCCCGTCGAAGGCGGATTCTATCGCTGGACCCGCGCTGCCTTCGGAGATTTCTGGGGGTTCCTGGCCGGATGGTGGAATTGGTCTGCCTCGTTCCTGCTCGGCGGCTCCTATGCCGTGCTGTTCACCGATTACCTGACCTTCTACTTCCCCGCCATCGTCGGCTGGAGGCACTGGCTGGTTTCTTTCGCTTTGATTGCGGTCATAACCTGGATCAATATTCGCGGTATTCAGATGGTCGGCAAAGCCGCCACGATCCTTGAAGTCGCCATTTTGCTTCCCGTGATCGCGATGGTCGTGCTCGGCCTTGCCAAGTGGCACCACAATCCGTTTGTGCCTCTGGTACCGCCGCACCAGCCGTTTTCAAAGGTATTTGGAGTGGGGCTTGCTTTGGTCATCTGGGGATACTCCGGATATGAGCAATGCTCAACTGTGGCCGAGGAGGTCGAGAACCCGCAGCGCAGTTATCCACGAGCGCTCGCTTTGGTAGTTCCACTTTCCATCGCGGCGTACTTTTTGCCGACCTTCGCCGCTTTGGCCGCACTTGGCAACTGGCAGCAATGGAAAGACGGATACTACGCCACCGCTGCGCTGCTGATCGGCGGCCCGTGGCTCGGCAGCCTGATGACGATAGGCGCGATGATCTGCAATGTGGCCCTGCTCAACAGCACCGTCCTCACCGCCACGCCCATGCCCTTCGCGCTGGCCGAAGACGGATACCTGCCGCCCTTTCTCACCCGCCGCCATCCGCGCTACGGAACGCCGTGGGTCGCGATTCTCATCTCCGCCGCTATCTATGCGTCGCTGGCCCTGCGTTCGCTCGGGGAGTTGATCAGCATTTATGTGTGGCTGCGCGCCGCAACCACTGTGCTGACGGTCTTTTCCGCCTGGGGATTGCGCCGCAAACGCCCCGATTTGCCGCGCGCCTTCCGCATCCCGGGCGGCAATCTCGGTCTGTTCTACGTCATCGCCATGCCGCTGGCCATGACTTACGTCGTTCTGCGTTACAGTGATCCCGTCGCCATGCGATGGGGACCGTGGGCGCTGGCGGCGGGTCCGGTGATTTATCTAGTGGTGAAATGGTTCGCCAGACGCGCTAGACAGAAAACCCCGGCGTAATATTTAGTGTTCCGTCGCTCGAACTGGCGAACGAGGATCACGTGCTCTCTACCATTTGTGAACTCGGCAGAAAACTTCGCGACCGCTCCATCTCTCCCGTCGAACTCACGCACGACTGCCTTGATCGCATCGAGAAACTCAATCCCAAGCTCAATGCCTACATCACGGTCACCGCAGAATCGGCACTGGAGCGCGCCCGGCTCGCCGAGCGGGAGATCTACCGCGGAACTTATCTCGGACCGCTGCACGGAATTCCCATCGGCCTCAAAGACATCATCGATACCGCTGGAGTCCGCACCACGGCGGCCAGCGGAGTGTTCAAAGATCGCGTTCCGGCCGAAGACGCCGAGCTCGTCCGGCGCCTGCGTTCGAGCGGAGCCATCATTCTCGGTAAGCAGAACCTGCACGAATTTGCTTATGGCGGCAGTTGCATGATCAGCTACTTCGGCGAGGTCCATAATCCGTGGGACACAGAGCGTGTGACTGGAGGATCGTCGGGAGGCTCGGCCGCCAGCGTGGCCGCTGGTCTGGGATTTGCCGCCATTGGCACCGATACTGCCGGTTCAATTCGCCTGCCAGCCGCGTATTGCGGAGTCGTCGGGCTGAAGGCGACCTATGGCCGCGTGAGCGCGCGCGGAGTCATTCCGCTGTCGAAGTCATACGATCACGTGGGCCCGCTGACCAATTCGGTCTACGACGCGGCGCTGATCTTGCAGGTCCTGACGCAGCACGGCCCGGCCGATCCCTGTATTAAGCCCAGCTTCGTATCCGCATTCGACGAACTCCCGGAAAATCTGCGCATCGGCGTGCCGCGGCAGTTTTTCTTCGACGATCTTCATCCTGAAGTTGCCGACGCTATCGAAAAGGCAATCGATGTATTTCGCCGGCTGAATGCTGAGATCCGGGACGACTTTCGCCGCGACAAACTCGAAGTCTCTACCGACCGGACGCTGGCGAGCGCCGAAGCCTATGCCTATCACCAATCGTTCGTCGCGAGCACGCCAGAGCTCTATCAGCCGGCTACGCTCGCTCGCATCCAATCCGGAGCGAGGATTTCCGCCAACGATGCTCTCCGCGCCAGCCAGGAGCTGCTGGCGAGCCGTCATGCCATCCAGGAGATATTCGACGATGTCGATGTGCTGCTGACTCCCACCGTCCCCATCCCGCCACCCAGGATCGCCGACCTGCGCGCCCATCCTGAAGACTTGCGCGCACAAGAGTTGATCATGCTGAGGAACACGCGTCCATTCAACGTATGGGGAATCCCGGCAATTTCCATTCCCTGTGGATTCACAAAAGATGGCCTGCCGATCGGCCTGCAACTCGCCGCCGCGCCCTGGCAAGGCAACGTCCTGCTGCAGGCAGCACACGAGTACGAGCAGGCAACCGCATGGCACGAGGAAAGGCCGGCACTCGCCAGAAGCACATAGGACGCGCACACTTTCCGCAATCCGAACAATTGTGGAGTGAAGGCTGTCACTGTCTTCTTACCTATACAGAGGGAACAGATGCACTAGGTAACCAAAACTACCCTTTTGATCTTCTTTCCGACCCGAACCAACAATTCCTTCCTAGGGTCGATGAAAACCACTGGATCTGTCTTCAGCTCGCCGTTTACCTTTACGGCCCTCTGCCTTAGCTTGCGGACCGCATCAGACACCGAATCCGCTAACCCTGATCGAGCGAGCAGGCGGTCGAGTTTGATTCGCCTCTCACTCATCCCTAGTACCTCGCCTACGACATCGAGCACAGTTCCTTCGGGGTGAGCCTCGATATCCGCCAGATTCAGCCGGACTTCTTCTACGTCCTCCGGTACGCCGCCCTTTTGAAACTGCTTTGCCCAATCTTCCCCCGCCTTCGCCGCTGCCTCTGCCGAGTGAAAGTCAGCCACGATCGACCGTGCCAGTTCCTTCTTCAGCGCCATTGGATGCGCCTTCCCGCTCGCAGCATCCGACTTCATCTGCGTGATCACATCCACTCGCACATCGGTCAGCAGCTCGTAATATCTCCACATCATTTCGTCGGAAATCGACATCACCTTGCCATACATTTCCAGCGGCGGCTCATGAATTCCGATTGCATTGCCGAGCGACTTCGACATTTTGTTCACGCCGTCGAGACCTTCGAGGATCGGCGTGGTCAGCACTACCTGCGATTCCTGCCCGTAGGCCCGCTGCAACTCGCGGCCTACCAGCAGATTGAATTTCTGGT
>PMSZ01000082.1 GCA_003168235.1 Acidobacteriaceae bacterium | reverse complement strand
GGAACCGGCGCCGGCAAAACCACCGTCCTCAACGTCCTGTCCGGATACATCCCGAACTCCGAGCGCATCGTCACCATCGAAGATGCCGCCGAACTGCAGCTCAAACAGGAGCATGTCGTTCGCCTCGAAACCCGCCCTCCCAACATCGAAGGCAAGGGATCGGTCCGCATGCGCCAGTTGGTCATCAACAGTCTGCGTATGCGCCCCGACCGCATCGTGGTCGGCGAGGTGCGCGGTGAAGAAGCCTTCGACATGCTGCAGGCCATGAACACCGGCCACGAGGGTTCGCTCACCACCGTCCACGCGAACTCTCCTCGCGATGCTCTCTCGCGTATCGAAAATATGGTGTCCATGGCCAATCTGAATATTCCCGAGCGCGCCATCCGCCATCAGATCGCGAACGCGGTCCATGCCGTCGTCCAGGTCGCGCGTCTCTCGGACGGCACGCGCAAAGTGATCACCGTCTCCGAAGTCACCGGTATGGAAGGCGACATGATCGTCCTGCGCGACGTTTTCGTTTTCGAGCGCAGCGGCATCGACGAAAGCGGCAAAGTTCGTGGCGTCTTCCATTCCATGGGCTATCCGCCGCAGTTTGCTGAGCGCCTCGCCACCGCCGGCTGCCGCCTCAGTCCCGCCCTTTTCGAATCCCGGATGGAGGTCTAGCCCATGCCCATCCTCATTGCCGTCCTCGTATTTCTCGTGGTCACTGTAGCTTTTTTCGCCGGCATTTCTTTGTTCGATGAGCGCAAGGCCCAGGCCCGCATTCTTCGCGACCGCCTCGCCGCGACTCAGGAACCAGCCGAACAAACCACCCCCGAGGCAGCTTTTGTTCGCGACGAAGTCCTCAGCCAGATCCCCGCATTTGACACCTGGCTGCGCCGCTCCGAGCGCGTTTCCGTGCTGCAGAAAATGCTCGCCCAGGGAGACGTCGATGTTCGCGCCGGAAATTTCCTGTTCTTCTGCGCCATTTCCGCTTTGGCCTTCGCTGCCATCGTCATCTTCGCTTCCGGTAATGTGCTCTTCGGCTGGGCCGGAGCTCTGCTTGGGTTTTTTCTCCCTTACGCCTACGCCTCCCATCGCCGCACGAAGCGCTTCCAGAAATTTGAAGAGAAATTTCCCGAAGCCATCGACACCCTCGCCCGCGCCGTTCGCGCCGGACACGCCTTTACCACCGCGCTCGAAATGATCGCCAACGAAGTCTCCGAGCCTGTCGCCGGAGAGTTTCGCCAACTCTACGAAGAGCAAAAATTCGGCCTGCCCGTCCGCGATGCCCTGCTCAATCTCGCTGACCGCATTCCGCTGGTCGATGTGAAATTTTTTGTGACCGCCGTGATGTTGCAGCGCGAAACTGGGGGCAATCTCGCAGAGATCCTCGACAACCTCTCTTACGTCATCCGCGAGCGCTTCAAAATCCTGCGCCAGGTCCGCGTCCACACGGCTCAAGGCCGACTCACTATGATGCTGCTCATGGCTCTGCCGCCAGCGGTGGTCGTCACCATGCAGGTCCTCAACCCAGGCTTCATTCGCCCGCTGTTTATCGACCCGGTGGGCCACGCCTTGATCGTCGGCGGCATCACCCTGCAGACTTTAGGCTACTTCGTCATCCGTAGAATTATCAGGATTCAGGTGTGAAGTGCAGGTCAGAGGTCATAGGTGAGATTGCAGAGGTGAAAACGTTCAGGCCTTGGGCCTTAACCTCTGCAATCTGACCTCTAACCTCTAACCTAAGGTTTTAGATATGCTGCTGGCGCTCTCCATCTTCGTGTTTTTCTCCATCGCGGTGATCGTCTTCGCCTTCGGAGCCGCCGCCTCCACGCCATCGTCGATCCTTGGATCGCGCCTTCGTGAAATCGGATGGCAGCGCTCCAAAGCCGTCGACAAACCCGCCATCCGCGAACGCATGCAGCAGGCCCTCGATCCCCTGAGCCGTGCCCTGCCCGTTTCGCCCAGCGGCCTTTCCCAAACCCGTGCCTGGCTGATTCAGGCCGGATATCGCAGCCCGCAGCACGCGACCATCTACAACGGACTGCGCGTGCTGTGCGCCGGGCTTGGCTTCATCTCTGTTTTTCTTTTCACCGGATTCGATTCGCCCCTGCTTCTCGCCGGCATTACCGCGCTCGGATTCTTTCTTCCGCGCTTCATGCTCAAGAAGAAACTGGCCGCCCGCCAGCGCCGGATCCGGCTCGGCCTTCCCGACGGCCTCGATCTCACTGTCATCTGCGTTGAGGCCGGCTTGTCGCTCGACCAGGCCATGATGCGCGTGGGCGAAGATCTCCGCACTGCACACCCCGAGCTGAGTGCCGAATTCCATCTCTTCGATCTGGAGGCCCGCGCCGGAAAGCCGCGCGTCGAAGCTCTCCGCAACCTCGCTGAGCGCACCGGAGTCGATGACATCCGTTCACTCGTCGGCACCCTGATTCAGACCGACCGCTTCGGAACCAGCGTCGCCCAGGCCTTGCGGGTGCATTCAGATTCCCTGCGCACCGAGCGCCGCCAGCGCGCCGAAGAACAAGCCGCGAAGACCACCGTCAAGATGATCATTCCCCTGGTCCTGTTCGTCATGCCCTCGCTCATCTTCGTCACCGTGGGTCCCGCCGTAATTCAGTTGCTGAAAATCTTCGCTACGGGAACCCGGTGAGCAATGCCGCCACGCGGCCCCAGGAGCTTCGCCTTTAACCGCACCCGCACCACCTACCTCGCCACCGATCTCATGATCGCCCGGACCCACTGGTCCCGCTTTCGCGGACTCATGGCCACCGACTCCTCCCGTTTCTCGCGCGGCCAGGGCCTTTGGATCAACCCCTCCCACGGCATCCACACCTTCGCCATGCGCTTCCCGATCGACGCCGTCTACCTTGACCGCGACCGCATGGTCATCCACCTCGAACAAGACCTGAAGCCGTGGCGCATGGCCGCTGTCCGGGTCCAGGCCGCCTCGGTACTGGAGCTGCCCACCGGCACCATCAGCGAATCCCAAACCGCCCTCGGCGACCAGGTCGATATCTATCTTGAAGACCCCATCCACACCGAGGCCGCCTAGGTCAACATCTGCAAAATGGAGATGTGTTCCACGTG
>PMSZ01000102.1 GCA_003168235.1 Acidobacteriaceae bacterium | reverse complement strand
GGCCGCGCTGCAGCGGGAGAGCATGCTGCACGACGCTCTGGAGAAACAGAAGCAGGAGGCGAACAAACTCAACGAGACCGCCATCGAGTACAGTTTGCTGAAACGCGATCTTGATACCAACCGCCAGCTCTATGAAGGACTGCTGGAAAAACTAAAGGAGGCTGGAGTTTCAGCGGGACTACGCTCCAACAATTTCCGTATCGTCGACGTCGCCCGCGTGCCCACCACGCCGGTCGAACCCAACATCCCGCGCAATCTTACCTTCGCTTTTATGCTGGGACTGACTTCGGGCGTGGGCCTTGCCTTCCTGCTTGAGGGATTGGACAACACCGTGCGCACTACCGAACAGGCGCAAATGATTTCCGGCCTTCCGCCTCTGGGCATGATTCCACTAGGATCGAGATCAGCGCGGGAGGGTCCGAGCGCAAAGCGGTTGGTGATCGCCACTTCCAAGGAAGCGGTGGAGTTGATCACACAGGTACGGCCACAGTCGCAGATGGCGGAATCCTATCGCGCGTTGCGAACCTCTCTGCTGTTATCAAACCTGGGAGCTCCGCCGAAAGTGATCATGGTGACCAGTGCTCTGCCCCAGGAAGGAAAAACTACCACCAGCATCAACTGCGCGGTGGTGTTGGCTCAGAAAGGCATTCGCGTTCTGTTAATCGACGCCGACCTCAGGCGGCCCAGTATCCACAAGACCCTGGGCATGGGGCCGCGCAGCGGACTCAGCAACGTTCTGACCGGGAGCGCGACGCTGGAAACTGCGATCACGCGCTCTCCCATCCTGCCGAACCTGGATGTATTGCCTGCCGGAACTCCTCCACCGAATCCGGCTGAACTGCTGGCCTCGACCAACATGAGAGACGTATTGCAGGAGTTGCGCGGGCAGTACGATCACATTGTGGTCGACACTCCGCCCACGTTGTCGGTGACTGACGCGGTTGTACTTTCGCCGCGAGCCGATGCCATCGTGCTGGTCATCCGTTCCGGGCAGACCACCAAGCAGGCGCTGCGGCGCTCGCGGGACATTCTGACGCAGGTGAACGCAAAGGTCTCGGGCGTGTTGTTGAATGCCGTCGACCTGAGTTCGCCCGATTATTATTACTATTACGAATACCAGGGCAAGTACGCTCGCTATTATCGCGACGATGCGTCGCACGATGACGAGGACGATGACTCCGAGGAGACCGCCGAGGCATCGCCCAACAGCGCGTAATCAAGAGCACGGTACGTTCCTGAGTGCGCTTCCACTGCGATCCTATGGAAATAGTCCTCAATTCTGCTTGGCGGAAAAGACTCGTTATTGGCGCCGCCGTTGTACCCTGCCTGATTTATGTTGTCTTGGCAGGGCGGCTGTTCGTCGCCTCTTTTTTCGGTGACAGGCCGGAGCTGGCGAGCCTGCAGCGAGCCGCAGGTCTCGACCCCTCGAACGCAGACTATCGCAATCATCTGGGGCGCTATTATGCCCTGGTGGCGAGAGATCCGGGCGCGGCGATCGAGCCTTACCGGGCTGCCGTGCAGCTTGATCCGCATTCGGCGCGTTACTGGTTCGACTTGGCTTCGGCCTACCAGGTGCTGGGCGACATTTCCAATCAAACCGTGGCCCTGGGACAAGCCATCGAGGCCGATCCCACCACGCCGGACGTGGCCTGGGAAGCGGCGAACTTCTATCTGGTGCAGGGCGATGACGAGAGGGCTTTGCGTGAATTCCGCGTGGTCTTGCAGAATGAACCGACCCTGGCGGACCCCGCCATCCAGTTCTGCTGGCGGATCAACCCGGATGTGGATGCGCTTCTGCGTGACGTCGTTCCTCCCCGGTCCGAAGCCTACCTTGCGTTTCTCAACCTGCTGATGCAGAAACAGGAAACGGCGGCCACGGCCAAAGTGTGGGCTGCGCTGATGGCAACGCCCCAGACTTTCGAGCTGCGCTATGTCTTTGGATACTTCCAGTATCTGCTCGACCACAAGGATGTGGATCAAGCGCGTTTGGTCTGGCAGCAGGCGGCTCCGCGTTTCGGGCTCTCCGCTTACCTGCCTTCGGGACGTAATCTGATTGTGAATGGAGACTTCAGCCTGGACGTATTGAACGGCGGCTTCGATTGGCAGTATCAGAAACAGCAGAGCGTTACGCTTACTTTGGATCCCAGCGATTTTCATGGCGGCCATCGTTCGCTGTTGATCTCGTTTGACGGACCGGGAGTGACCGATGCCGGAATACGCCAGTTCATCGCCGTGCAGCCCGATACTGTTTACGAGTTCTCCGCCTATTACAAGAATGGAGATTTCGAGGGAGCTGGAGGCCCGCATCTTACGCTTCAGGATGCCTTCACCCGGGACGTGCTGTATGACAGCGACGAACTGAAAGAGGCAGGCTTCTGGAAATCCGTGACCGGTGAGTTCTCCACCGCGAACGATTGCAAACTGCTGGTGCTGCACATCCGGCGCCTGCCGGAAGGCGATCCCATCCGTGGTAAGCTCTGGGTCGACGATTTCCGCCTGACGCAAAAACGGCAGTAACTCCTCGAATCGGATGCATTCAATCTCATGAGCGCGACCCCCATTACCGCCATCAATCGCCGCGAACGCTCGGCGCAAGCCGAGTCGATTCTGCTGTACGGGATCTTCAGTCTCCTCCTGTTTGGTCCGGTCGCCTTCGGCGCGGTGGAACCATGGTCGATCTTCGTGGTGGAAGCCGGCGCTACGGTCCTGTTCCTGCTGTGGATCGGCAAGCAGGTGCTGGACGGAACAATGAAGGTCCGGTGGAATCCGCTGTTCCTCCCGATGGGAGTATTCGGCCTGCTCATCGTTTCGCAGCTCGTCTTCCGCCGCAGCGCGTATCCGCATGACACGGCATCTCTGGCGCTCCTCTATTTTTCCTATGCCATGCTGTGCTTCCTCGCCGGGCAAACCCTGCTTCGGGGCTCGCAGGCGCGCAGTCTCGCGGTTGTTTTTTCGCTGTACGGAGCAGCCCTGGCCAGTTTTTCGTTGATCCAGGGCATCTCCTCGAACGGCAAGCTGTACTGGTGGCGGGTGCCCCGCAATGGAGGCTGGATCTACGGTCCCTACGTAAACCACAACCATTACGCCGGCCTGATGGAGATGCTGGTTCCCATTCCCCTGGTGTTGTCGCTGACCAGTCTGGCTTCCCACAAAACTCGCGCCGCAGCCGCTGCCGTGGCGGCTGTAATGGTGGGCACCATTTTTCTCTCGGGATCGCGCGGCGGAATGCTCGCCATTGTCACCGAACTCGTGATTCTCGCCATCCTGCTCGTCAAGCAGAAACAGGGCCTGCGCACAGCCATCGGCATCGGCGTATTTCTCTTAATAGTTGCCGGCTTGCTCACCTGGGTAGGCGGCGCCGAACTCAGCAATCGCATCGCATCCGCAGGCCCGTCGCACGCAGAGATCACCACCGACGTCCGTTCCTACATCAACCGCGATGGTCTAAAAATGTTCCTCAAGAGACCTATTCTGGGCTGGGGTCTGGGAACATTTCCCGTGGTCTATCCTGAATTCCGCACTTTCTACACCAATTTCTTCGTCAACGAAGCCCACAACGATTATCTGCAACTTCTCGTGGAAACCGGTATAGCCGGATTTGCCATCGCGGCTTGGTTTCTCGTGCTGGTTTTCCGCCGCGCCTCAGGCAAGCTCCAGAATTGGACGGAAAACGCGACCGGAGCACTGACGGTCGCGGCCCTTCTCGGTTGCGTCGGGATCCTGGTCCACAGCTTCCTCGACTTCAATCTACAGATTCCAGCGAATGCTGCCCTGTTTTACGTTCTCTGTGCGATCGCGGCTTCTGGGCCGCTCCAGGAATCGCAGCGCCGGCGCGTACTTCGGCGGCACCGCTTGAGCGTGCAGCCAGACCCCGAAACGGCCGCGCCATAGACCCAAAACCCGGGCCTTCCAACGCCGTTCGCCTGCAGAAGTCACTCCTTTGAGCAAAGGTGAAAGACTACAGCACACATGCTGCAACAAATGTGCATTAGCGTGCACTTCCGCGTCTAAAATTAGCAGCGAATTCGCGGTTTTCCGTGTCCTTTCCTCAAATACCGAGCTATACTCACGTCCATTAGCGACTGGCCCTCACCGCCCCAGAGTGAGGGTTCCCTGGTGTTCAATCAGGCATGTTAGTCAGTGGTGGGTACTGACGCCATGCTACGACCATAAGGATCTTCCAGATTCGGACTCAACCTGAACTGCACTCAACCTCAAAAGGAGAACATTGTGATTCAAAGACTCGGTATCTGTTTGCTCACGCTCGCTGCGATGGTGTCGGGCGCGAATGTTGTTTGCCAAGCGGAATCCCACGCGTTGTTGACCCGTCACGTTCGTGACGTGGTTGCCAACGGTGAGGCGAAGCCGGTTGGATTGCTCCCGCAGACCCAGACCATGCACTTCGACGTCGTTCTCGCGCTGCGCCATAAAGTCGAGTTGGACAACTTCGTCCAGGCTGTCTACGACCCCACCAGTTCCTCCTACCACCAGTACGTGACCGTCCCGGAATTTACCGCGCGGTTTGGCCCCAGCCAGGAAGATTACGATATGCTGATCGCTTTCGCGAAAGCCAACGGCTTTACCATGATTGGCGGCTCCCGCGATGCTTTTGACGTGCAGTTCACGGCCCCGGTCGCAGCCGTAGAGAAAGCGTTTCATGTGAGCATGACCGTCTACCAGCACCCGACCGAAAATCGCACATTCTTCGCGCCAGACCGCGAGCCCACCGTCGATCTGCCTTTCGCTCTGTGGCACGTCACCGGCCTGGATAACTATTCGATCCCGCATTCCCTGGTGGTTCACCGCGACATCAAGGTGAAATCCAACGCTACCACCGGTTCCTGTCCTGAAGCATCCTTCTGTGGCAGCGACATGCGCGCCGCCTACTACGAAGGGACCTCTCTGACCGGGGCCGGCCAGAACGTCGGATTGCTGGAGTACGCCGGCTTTGATATCGCCGACGTCAACACCTACTATACAAACGCTCACCAGACGAGGACCTTCGCGGTCACCGGTGTTTCCACCGACGGAAGCAGCGTGAACTGTCTTGCGTCGCAAGGCTGCGACGATACCGAGCAGACCCTTGACATCACGCAATCGGGCGGCATGGCCCCTGGCCTGACCACCGTGTACGTGTTCGTCAGCGATGACAGCGACACGGCCCTGTTGGGTTCTATGTCCACGTACTCTCCCTTGCCGTTAAACCTGAGCTCCTCATGGACCTGGAGCCCAGCGGACCCGAGCACCGATGATCCCTACTTCGAGAAGATGGCGGCGCAGGGTCAGACCTACTTTGAAGCGGCCGGCGATAGTGGCGGGTATACAGAAAATAGTCCATGGCCGATGAATTCTCAATATGTCAATACGGTCGGCGGCACGAGCTTGACGACAACCGGCCCGGGCGGTGACTGGGTTTCGGAAACCTACTGGTCTTACGAGGGTAGCTCCTACGGTGGTGGCGGCTGGGGAACAAACGTTGATCTCCCTTCCTGGGAGGTCTCTGCAGCCACGCTATGTGAAAGTGAGGGCGGCGAATGTTCGACAACCTATCGTGACGTCCCGGACGTCTCGGCCAACTCACAGTTCAGCTTTTACGTCTGCGCGGATCAAAGGGCTTGCACCGCCAATGAATACGGCGGCACGAGTTTTGCCGCGCCCATGTGGGCTGGCTACATCGCTCTCGCCAATCAACAGGCTGCTGCTGCTGGCGATCCGCCGCCGGGCTTCTTCAATCCAACCCTTTACTCGCTGAGTGGCGGAGACGGTGACGCCGACTTCCACGACATCACCGCCAACGGCGGCGCGAGCACCTTTCCGTGCGTGTCCGGTTACAACATGTGCGCCGGCTGGGGCAGTCCGAGTGGCGACGCTCTGATCAATGCGTTGGCTCCTACCGGGCCAGGTTTCAGTTTGTCCGCTAATCCGAGCAGCCTGACCATCACGCAGGGCAGCAGCGGCACCAGCACCATCACCATCACTCCGCAGGACGGCTTCAGCGGCAGCGTCACGCTTTCCGCCTCTGGTCTGCCCAACGGCGTGACGGCGAGTTTCAGTCCCAATCCCGCTACCGCGACCAGCACCCTGACCTTGACGGCCAGCGGCACCGCGGCTACCGGTACCGTCACGGTGACGATCCAGGGCACGTCGGGTAGCTTGACCAATTCCACGACCATCAGCCTGACCGTCCAAGCCTTGGTGCAAAGCTTCACTCTCTCCGCTTCGCCAAGCTCAGTGGGTATCGCAAAAGGCGGATCCAGCGGTACCAGTACCATCACCATCACTCCGGTGAACGGATTCTCCGGTAGTGTCACGCTGTCCAATTCCACGTTGCCGAAGGGCGTGACTGCTCAGTTCAGTCCGAACCCGGCAACTTCAACCAGCATTCTGACCCTGACCGCTGCCAAAACGGCAAAGGCAGGGACCTCAACCATCACCATCACCGGAACCTCCGGCAGCCTGAAGGCGACCACAACCATCACGCTGACGGTGAGCGCGCTCGGCAGCTTCACGCTGACGGCGTCACCGAGCACTTTGACGGTCGAGCAAGGCAACAGCGGAACCAGCACCATCACCGTGAATCCGACGGGCGGCTTCGATCAGGAGGTTGCTCTGAGCGCAATCGATCTACCCAGCGGAGTAACCGCGTCCTTCGCTACCAACCCGACTACTTCCACCAGCGTCTTGACGCTGACGGCCAGCAAATCGGCCACGGCAGGAACGGCGACGGTGACGATCACCGGTACCTCCGGCAGCCTGAAAGCGACGACCACAATCTCGCTGACGGTGGATGCGCTGGGCACCTTTACCATTACGGCTTCGCCGACGGCGTTGTCAGTGGCGCAAGGCAGCAGCGGTACCAGCACGATCACCGTTGTACCCGCGGGCGGCTTCGATCAGGAAGTCACTCTGAGCGCGAGCGGATTGCCGAGCGGCGTGACGGCGTCGTTCAGCACCAACCCGACCACCACCACCAGCACGCTGACGCTGACGGTCAGCGGCTCGGCAGCCACCGGAAAGTCGACGATCACGATCAGCGGCGTGTCCGGGTCGAAGACTCACAAGGCCAAGATCAAGCTCACGGTCACCGCATCGTAAGCTTGGAGTTGCCAAAACTGAAGAGGGGGGGCCGAGAAATCGGCCCTCTTTTTTTGGGCTCTGACAGATGAGCGTGGCAAGATTCGGGTCTATTTCCCTGCCCGCGAGCGGGTGACAAATACCGAAGCTGCAGCGCCGGGTAGATCAGTCGCCGTGTCGTTCGCGTATTCAGTTCGTTGAATTAAGGATAAGGACGATGAGAGGAAATGGTAGGCACGAGGAGACNNCCACCAGCGTCTTGACGCTGACCGTAGGCGACGGGGTAGCCAAGGGGAAGTACCCCATCACGATTGAGGGCACATCTGAAACGCTGACTAAGAAGACCAAGGTCAAGCTCGACGTCACGGTTCCCTAAGCCTGATGTTGTGATGACCTCAATGAAGCTGTGAACCAACCTGAAGAGGGCCGAGCAATCGGCCCTCTTCAATTTTCAGGCAGCACTTGCTAGGCTTTCGAATGATTCGACCGACGAGTAAGGGAACTGAACACGACCCGTTCTTTCAGAATCTGGCTTCCCAGAACGTCGTATCTTGAGAGCTGCAGGCCGACTGAGCGTCTAACAAGACGCCGACGAACTCGCCAAGTGGCGCACTGCGCCGGGTAACCGGTAAGTATTGTTTACCACACGCCAGGAATGAGACGCTTCGTCCGTGCCGAGTACGCCGCGTATTCGTCGCCAAACTCCTCGACCATCATCCTCTCCTCCGCGCGGACGCGAAGCGCGCAGAGGATCGCGAAGGCGATCAAGTTCGTCGGACCTGCCACCCAATTTGGGATGACGAGCGCCTGGCCGATGGAATACAGCGCCAGCGCCAAGTACATCGGATGGCGGATACGGCGATAAACGCCCTGCGTGATAAGTCGATGCTGCTCACGTACCTCCAGGGTGATCGACCAATTTGTGCCCAGGTCAGCGTGCGACCGGTAGAAGAGCCAGAGCCCGATCGCCAGGCAGATCGCACCGGCGACGAGCGGGCCCATGCCCAGCGCGTACTCAGCGAACGAAAACGCGGGCGACGCGACCCAGATCAGAGGAACGAAGAATCCGACCCAGGCGAGAACTAAGAGGCCGGTTTCTCGCGGAGTTTTATAGCTTGTGGCGACCTTGACAATTCGACTCCGGTGGCCGTACGGCGCACGAATGGCCATCATCACCACGGTAGCTGTGAGCACCAGCGCCTTCGCGATCCACGGATTCATGGCCAGGCACCGTCCCTTTCAAACCGTACTGCGACTGTCGTCAAAGTGCTTCTGTCCGAGTAACTCGCTGTAATAGCGGACTCGCAGAACCTCCATCACGCTCTCCTATAGTCTGGGACTCGGCCAGCACATGAGTGATGCAGTTCAGTTTATCCGATCAGGAAACGGTCTGCGCCTGAGTTACCGGCTACTCTTCCCTAATCCTGTAAAGGAAGGTTAGCCGACAAACGGAGAGTCAGGTTGGCTTGGAGGCGGGGGTTGGGAAAGGCTTGCTTGATGGAACTCAGCTCGTCAGCTGGCCACTCTTGAAAAGTGTCAAGTGCTCGCCTTCGCTCCAAGAGGTGCTTTGGATGGAGGGTGTTTATATCAGCATCTTGCTCTGCTGGCGGCGGCCAGGATGGTTGGGGTCGGTGAATTCGAGCAGTTCGATGGGCGCGCCGTTTTCGACTATGAACGCGACGCGGACGCCGTCGGATGGGCTGTTGGGAGGAATCAGGATTTCGCGGCCAGCAAGCTCGGAGGCGAGATCAGCCACTTCAAACGCGACGTGCGGAACTTGCCGGACGAGATCAGGGACCGCCGCGTCCGCTTCGAAACGCATCCACTCCACGCCAAATTCGCTTTTCTCGTGGCTGACGACAAAGAGTTTCAGGTGTTTCAAGTGGGTCTCGCCAGGCTTCGCTTCAGTAGTGGGAATTCCGATGTGATGGTACCGGCGCATTGTTTTTCGCTCTCCGTGGAATTGGCACAAATTCTACGCTGTCGTTACCGCGTTTGAAACCGCGCCCTCGTGACCGGACTTTTGAGGCACGAGGTCAAATTGTACTTCACTGGTTTTGGCACAAGGCAGATTCGGAATGCATAACGGGCTAACCGCAAGTTGAGACGTTGAGACGGATGGGCATGGTGGAGCTACGATGATCTTGGCAGGCGAAACAGAAGCGGGGCTCTGCGGGGACGCAACCATGCTGAGGGATAGCCTGGTGGTCGTAGCGATGCCTTGAAAATCCCCCGAAGGGCGGAAATACTCGCTAACGGAAAACGCCACCTCTCCATTTCAGGCTGAACCAACACATAAACACGTTCGTAAACTTCCCGCTACCCTGCGACGCTCGCTGACGTGGGACCGGGGACTGGAGATGGCCAAACACAAGGACTTTACGGTGGNNCAATTTTTCCGCAGCGATCAGTGGGTAAAGGAAAAATTCACGCCTGTCGATAGCTGCAGGTCGTTTCTTAGCTTGCTCTCCGGCGGGTTGGTCACGTAGGTGTCCCCGAAAGTATTCTGCCAGGCGAGCCACTTGTTCAGCTTGGTCACCGTAGTCATCGCGAACACGCTGCGCACTTCGCCCGTCTGGGTAAGGTCGGGATATAGATACCAGCTCTGAGTGAGCGCCGTGCTCTTTCCGAACTTGTGCAAGAACGCCTCGCCTAGAGTCAGGCCGGCAAGGCTGTTGGCCACTCCGGGAACGAGGGTGGGACTGGTGGCCGGCGGGACCGGCGGAATGGTAAAGGCAGAGTAGCTCTCGTGGGTGTAGTTCACGCCGAGCAACAAGTCGAGCGTGGTGGATGGATTCTTGATGGCATGCGCGCCGATGCCACCTCCGAAAGTGGAGCGGAGAGTCAGTTCTTGCAGGGCGTTGGAAAAGAAATCTGCGTTTACGAACGCGAACGCACGCGGAGTGAAATCATGATCGTAGCGAATGCCCCCGCCATTTGAGTTCGCGGTGGTTTGGGATGGCGTGACCCCATCGTTGACGGCGTAAATGGTGTTGGCGTAAAGCAGCATCTTGTCGTGCAAGCCCGTACGCACCGCATTGAACGCGATATCCAGGTTCCGGGTTTCACTGTTGCCGCTGGTCACGGCGAAGCCGAGATTCAGACCGCCGACCCAGCCTTCGAGAAGTCCGGGGTGGAGGGTTTTCTCGTACGCGGCCTCCTCGGCCGGGCTGCGTACCATGGTGACGGAGGCTTTCGGCGCTTCCACGGGTCCGGCGGTTTTGGTCGCGACGACCACGTTGTCGCCACTGGTGGTCACAGAACCGACCACCGTCTTGCCACCAAGGGTCACGTTCAAGTCGCCGGCCGAAGTGATACTTTGGATCGCGTCAAACTTTACAGTCACGTCGCCGGCATAGTCGGTCTTGATGACGAGCGACTTCCCGTCGGACTTGGCGATCGAACCGGTCAAGCGGTCGCCGTTCTTCAGCACAACCTGATCGGCGAGCGCCGGAATCGTGAACAATAAAGCCAACAATAAAAGAGGACCAACTACAACTTTCTTATTCATAACGAACCTCCTGGGTGATTCAGAAATTAGGATGGGATAGGACTGCCTGGTTGCGCGATGGCGAAATTCCAAGGTCAGAACGCAAGTTATAGAACTTTCCCACTGCGACAATCTGTTTTCTGGATGTTGGGATTATATCGAACCAGAGGACCGTTAAACCGCGCAGGATGGCAGGATGCCGCCCCGGGACTCGGGTTTATCGCTCATGCCTTGTCTTCAAGATTTTATATTCATGATGCTTTGTCTTCGGGCTTATTCTCCGGCTTGGCTTCGGCCGTGGCGTCTTTGTCTTTATCTTTGTCTTTCATGCTGTCTTTCAGGGCCCGAATGCCGTCGCCGATTCCCTTGCCGATCTCTGGGAGTCTCTTGGGGCCAAACAACAGCAGGGCAATCACCAGAATAAGGAACAAGTGCCACGGCTGAAAAAGACCTTCACCCATAAAACCTCCAAGCCGGATGCGCTACCGGCAGCACGTAGACGGCAGAAATACTTTGCCAGTGTACTCCAGTTGGACCTAGCTAAGGCTACACCTTCGCATCCCGGCTAGCCTCCCGCGGCCGATGGGACAGGTCGCTTCCAATTACTTCCGTGACCTATCGGCGACGGGGCGGCGGGGCTATTTTGGCCACAGGGCAATTCGCGCGTCAAATCTGCCAAAGCCGTTGGAGGACTTCGTGAAAAGGTGTGTCCTGGGATCGCTCTTGGTTCTGCTGGTGGCTAGTTCCCTGCTGGCCGAACAGGCTCCTGCGGCAGGTGCTTCGGACGACATTTTTCTGTGGCTGGCCGGGGGGATTTCAAGCGCGCGGATCGAGCGATTGGCACAAACACCGGATGAGACCCAGAAGCTTTCGTGCCACGCCACGGTGGCCTGCACACGTGCTCTGCAGAAGGCTGGTGCGGACCAAAACTTAATTCGAAGTCTCGCGCCGCGCCATGCCGATGGGAAGTCTGCCAGCGCATGCGCTTGCTCCGGCTCGGCCGCGCAGGTCGCCGCTCTGGTCCACGACAAGAACCTTGTTGCGGCCGAGGACAGAATACTCGCCCTGCACCGTGATCATTCCAGTCGTTCATCTGCCAATCGTTCCTCTGCCAATCGTTCTTCTAACGAGGCCCTGCCTTCCAACGAAGCTCTGCTGCATTTTGTTCTCGGGACGCTCTTGCGCAGACAAGATCGGCTCGACGAAGCGCTGGACGAATTTACCGAATCTTCGCAACTGATGCCCGGTTTCCCGGAAACGCATGACCAGCTTTCTTACTTGTTTTACCGCAACGACAATTCCGACGATGCCCTGGCGGAAGCACGCACGGCACTCAGCATGGATCCTGCCAACGCCGAGGCCTATCGCGACCTTGGGCTCGCACTCTATGCCGACGGAAACCATGAGGCTGCTCTGCACGCCTTCAATGAAGCGCTGGCACGCGAACCCGAGGGGTCGCCGGCCGATGCTGACGTCTATCTCGACATGGGCATCACCTACCGCGATCAAGGAGATCCGCGGCGGGCCGCCATCGCCTATCGCCATGCTCTCAGCCTGCGCTCCGACTTCTGGGAGGCGCACAGCAATCTGGGCACCGTTCTCCACGACCAGGGGAAGCTGGATGAAGCGGTTGCGGAGTATCGCGCCGCCAAGCGCCTCAAGCCGGACGAGGCCAGTGTGCGAAATAATCTCGGTAATACCTATTGCGATAAGCAAGATTTCGATAGCGCCATCGCGGAGTTCACCGACCTCTACCGTCAAGCCCCGGAGTGGGAGGGCGGTCACAATTGCCTCGCCCGCGCCTATATGTCAAAACGCGATTATCCTGCGGCGATTCGCGAACTGCACGCTGCCATCGCCGCCAATCCCGCAGGCGCCGCTGAATACCGCGTTTTAGGCCAGGCGCTGCTGCTTTCTGGAAAAGACCAGGAAGCGCTGGACGTGCTGCGCAAAGCGGTGGCGCTCAATCCCGAGTCGGGGCTGGGCCACCGTTATCTTGGAACCGCGCTGGTGAACAACCAACAGATGGCGGACGCGGAAAAGGAGTTTCGCGAGGCCCTGCGCCTTGAGCCGAGCGCCGAGAACCACTATTCACTCGCCGCCTGCCTGATGGCTCTGGATCAATATGAAGAAGCTCTCGGCGAGCTTGAGGTCGCCTCGCGAATGGATCCGAGCCAGAACCTCTACCGGGCCCGCATGCAGGAAGTGGTACGGCTGCTTACCACGTCGAAGTGATCATCTTTGTTACCTTTGCCATGCACCGACGTGCATTTCGTCCAGGAATGAATCGACCTAGAATTATGTCAGGAAAACGCGGCGCCTGAAGCGCCGCAGGGGTGATTCTCCGACTATGGAAACCACTGGCGCCAAACCAGCCCGGGAAAAGGCCGTCAACGCAGCCGCGCTCTCCGCCCCAACACGCCAAGCACCGCCGCCAGCGCTCGCGCCTGAGGTGCAACCGGTTACGGGAGGCAAAGCCGTCGGCTACGGTCTGCCATGCTCGCGCTGCAAAGCTTACTATCCAGCAGACATGCATGCTTGTCCGATCTGCAAGTCGACGGAGCGTGTTACGCCCACGGTGCCAGTGCCGCAGGCCGCTGTTCCCGCTGCTGCACCGACTGCAACCGGAGTGCAAATCGACGACGACCGCGAGCGGTTCCTGAAAGAACTCAAGTCGCAGGCTTTTGCGTCGCATACACAAATCAATGCTGCGGCGACCTTCCGTTGCGTCCTCAGTCATCAGCACAGCGGAGCCACCGAACCGGCCGCCGTCTGTCATAGCTGTTATAGCGAGGTGCGTCAACAGGCCGACCGAATGGAAGCCGCTCTGCACATGGACGCGAAGGAAGCGGCGAAGCTTGTCTACGATGCGGTTTGGGCCGATACCTCCGACCCCAACAGCACCTATCTGAACGCTGCCACTGCACTGCTTTCGGAGTTGCGCAAACGCGCTGGCATCGGCCTGTTGCTTGGCGCTAATCAACCTCAGGCCCACTAGTGAGCCGGGGCGCTGCAAAGACAAAGACTAAAAGATCGGTGCGAAGATCGGGCGTTTCGTCCCGCCTCTAATCCTCTCCAGTTGTTTCCCTCCAGTTGCAACTTTTCCGTTGGTTCTCCATCTTATTGGTGGAGACACAATATGACTGAAAACATCATTAGCGAGAAGATCGGCGAGAAGATCGGCGGCGAGAAAACCGGTGACAAGATCACCAAGACCGATGCCGAATGGAGGGAGCAGCTCACCCCGGAGCAGTATCAGGTCGCCCGCAGTTGTGGCACCGAGCGTGCTTTCAGCGGCCAGTACTGGAACAAGCACGACGATGGGAGCTACCATTGCGTTTGCTGTGGGACGCTGCTCTTTGGTTCGGATACGAAATTTGATTCGGGGACGGGGTGGCCGAGTTTTTATGAAGCCGCAGACCGCAAGAACATCAATGAAATCCGCGACACCAGCTATGGCATGACCCGCATCGAGGCACGTTGCGCCAAGTGCGATGCGCATTTGGGTCACGTGTTTCCGGACGGTCCGGGCCCGACAGGGCTGCGCTACTGCATGAACTCGGCTTCGCTCGACTTCAAGCCGAAGCAGTAAGAGGGTCAGAAGCAAAGAAAAAATAAAAGCAGAAAAATGGAGTGCGGGGCAGGTTCGCCTGGCACTCCATTGCCTTTTGCAAAATGCTTGTTGCAAAAACTTGATCTGAATTTAGGCGTTGCCGGCTGTCGCGGCCACGGCTTTGGGCGGTTCCGGCTTGTTCTGGGCGTTGGTCTGCGTTTGGTTCCCTTGCGACTGCGTTTTCTGGTCTTTCTTTTCCGGGTTTCGCACTTCGATGCCGCCTCTGAGGATGGCGCCTTCTTCGACACTGATGCGATGCGTGATCACGTCGCCCGCCAGCACGCCTTCGTTGCGGATATCGAGACGGTCCGTGCAATCAACGTTGCCTTGTACCTTGCCCATGATCACAACTTCTTTTGCGGTAATGTTCGCAGCGACGTTTCCGCTGCGGCCGATGGTAACGCGATTGTCGGGAAAGCTGATGCTGCCTTCGACGCGGCCATCAATGAAGAGCGATTCCGCGCCAGTCAGTTCACCTTTGATGACGAGCGAACGTCCGATGTGGGCCTGATCCATGGGTGAGGTGGCCGGCTTGACCGGAGCGTAGCTGTTGGCGGGAGCTGCGGTTGGAGTGTACTTCGGTTCCGGAGACTGCAACATGAATAAACCTCACTTGAGTTCCGCATCGCAATTGGTTTTGCGGGGGCGGTTGATAGTCTTCGAATCACAGTTTTCAACGGCAATTTCAAACGCCAGTTTCAAACGGTAAAAAGAGAATGGCACGAAAAGACGTATTACGACAGGTTACCGAAGTGTGGAGAAAGGCAGCGATGAGGGCTAAAGCGCTGGAGCAGAACAGCACAGCTTTGCGATTGGCCTTTTGCGCTGCAAGTTCACGATGGAATTTCCCAGCCTTCATCTTTCATCTTCCGATTCGTCCAATGCTGTAGTTTCTCGAAGAGGGCCGGTTCGATCACCACAAATCGCAGGCCGGCTCTGCCTCCGGCATCGGCCCACACCAGGCGGCCTTTCGCGTGGATCACGGTTTCACTGTCGGGCAACAGGAAGCTGACATCGACCAATCCGGCAAAACCGCCGGGATCGGCCACGGCGTCGAGTCCCATTCCTCCTGTGCTCAGGTTGACGGCTTGTACCTGGAGCTCCTTGCCATGCGCATTCTTCAGAGTGACGGAGACATTGACTTTGGCGCGAAAGAACTTCTGCTGGTCTTCGCTGATGAAGCCGAGTTTCGATCCGTCGCCCGAGGTCACATCGATCTCGTATTCCCGCAGTTTGCGGCTCAGGGTGCGGCGGGAGATTCCCAGCCGCTCGGCAGCCTGCGCACGATGCCCGCCAGTTTGCTCGAGAGCACGAATGATCATCTGTTCTTCCATGTTTTCGAGATTGCCGAGCGGTACCGCACCGGTGGCGCGGACTGGGGCGGCGAGTTCGCCGCGCAATGCGGCCACGACCTCGGCACCGGTAATTTGCGGATCTTCCGTTGCCATCGCCAGTTTTGCGACCAGGTTCCTCAACTCGCGAATGTTGCCTGGCCAGGAATGCCCTTGCAGTGATGCCAGCGCATCCCGAGTAAAGGTTTTTTCCGTTGCCTTGAGCGACAGAAAATACCGGGCCAGCGCGGCAATATCTTCGGGGCGCTCGCGCAGCGGCGGCACGCGTAACTGGAATTGGCTGAGACGGTGGAAAAGATCTTTGCGGAAACGTCCTTCTTGCACCGCGAGTTCAAGATCCTGATTGGTAGCGGCAACGACGCGGACGTCGACGGTAATCTTACGATGTCCGCCAAGACGGTAGTACGGCGCGCCATCCAGCACGCGCAATAACTTCACCTGGATTTGCGGCTGCAATTCGCCAATTTCGTCGAGGAAGATGGTGCTCTTGTCGGCCAGTTCAAACAAGCCGGGCTTGGAAGAATCGGCGCCGCTGAACGCGCCCTTCTCGTAGCCGAACAGTTCGCTTTCCACCAGATGCTCGGGCAGGGCGGCGCAATTGATATCGACCAGGTTCTTAGTATGCCGATAGGACGACTCGTGAATGGTGCGCGCAACCAACTCCTTGCCGGTGCCGGTCTCGCCGGTCACGAGCACGGTTTCCGTGTGCCCCGCCACGCGGTCAACCATGCCCATGAACTTGTGCATGATCGGACTGGCAATCAGGAATTGCGTGCCGTCGATTTCACGCCTCGCCAGTGGAAGCGGCGCGCTCGCGGCGGATGAATGCTCGCCAACCACCTCACCGTCGTGGTTGCTTTCGACGGCAAATCCGAGAATGCTCGCGGGAGCGGAATTGGCGTCGCGCAGAACGGTCAAACATAGATGAACCTTGACATCCGGGCCAGACTTCGTATGACATACCACGTCGGTCTCGAATTGTCCCTTTTCGAGAACTGAAGCGATTGCCTGCGAGACATATCCATTTTGCCCCGCGGCATGACAGAACTCGGTGATATTCCGGCCGACGAGATCTTGCGGTGCGAATCCAAATCGATCCACCGATTGGCTACAACTGCGAATGACTCCGTTCGGGTCAGTGGTGAAGATCGCGTCGCGAAACTGGTTGAGAGCTCCGGGCCGGTTGGCAGAGTGAAGAACCGCCTCAGCTTGCGGCGAACCATGTTGCAGCGAATCATGTTGCCCTGAATCATTGCAAGCCGGATTCCTGACGGCAGGTTTCGGCATGCTCCCGGCAGGCGGAGTCTTCGATGAAGTAGGCATTTTTCGTTATATCGCTAGCAATCGGGAATGTTCACCATTACTTCGCGACTGTTTGCGTCCACCGGCTTGCCATCGACTTCCGGCAATGCAAAGACTTGCTTCTAGATGCTGCCACAACCCCGGCCAGTTCGAGGGATTCTCGGCACGAACGGTCACACCGAAGTAACTACTTCGCCTGCGAACTACTACATGTGTAACTCGAGCTCCGCGTCGCATCTGGCGTCGTCAACCCGCGTGGAGTGGCAGTTACCTAGGTAAGTACCGGCTTCCTTAGACGGTCAACTAAGATTCGGTACAACGGGAGAACTGCGACTCGCAGCTGCGTCTGGCCTCGGATGTTGACCGGCGCCAAAGGCAATCGAGCCACTTTTAACATCACGGCAAAGAGCCGGGTGATGGCCAACTGAGCGCCGACGAATTTGGCGCCCACAACTATCGCAAGCTCAATGACGTGGCGGCGAAACAATCTCCCGCAGGGACGTGCAGTTGCACGCGAGTTGAGCAGAGACTGCGGTTCGGCCTATGTCCATTCGTGCAAGACTGTTTATCGGAGCCACGGCGGCGCTCGGAGCATGGGCGTTCGCATACTCCGTTTGGCACTGGCAAAGTGTCGATCTCAGTCGCTTTGTCTGCTACCTGCTGGTAGCGGTCCTTGCTTCGAGTCTCAAGATCCAGCTGCCCGGCCTTGACGGCACTATGTCCGTCAATTTCCTTNNCCTGCTGAGCCTGCTGGAACTGAACCTGCCGGAAACGCTTGTGCTTGGCTGCACGGCAACTCTGGCGCAATGTGTGCTCGGAACCAAGCAGAAGCTGGTTCCAATCAAGATTGTTTTCAACGTCTTCAGCATGATGGCGAATGCTATCGTGCTTTCTTACTTCGCCTATCACGATCTGCAACGAGTCCTCGGCGCGGGAACCTTGCCGCTGCTGGTGATCACGGCGCTGGTTTTCTTTGTGGCCAACACGGTTCCCGTTGCCGTGATCATCGCCATCACAGAAGGCAAGACACCGCACAAGGTCTGGGCGGAATGTCACTTCTGGTCGTTTCCGTTCTACATGGCCGGTGCGGCCATGGTGTTCGCGGTGGGCTTTCTGAGCAGACATGTCGGATGGCAGACCTCACTGCTTACGTTGCCGTTGGTGTACTGGGTCTATCGCTCGTATCACCTGTATCTCGCCAAGCTGGCGGCAGAAAAAAGGCAGGTGGAAATCGAGAAACGCAACGCCGAAGACGTGGCAGCGCTGCACTTGCGGACCATTGAATCACTGGCGCTCGCCATCGAGGCGAAGGACCACACCTCGCACCAGCATCTGCAGCGTGTGCGCGTATTCACGGATGCGGTCGCGAAGGAATTGGATCTTCCCGAAGACGAAGTCGAAGCGCTGCGCGCGGCGGCGTTGTTGCACGACATCGGCAAACTGGCCATTCCGGAACACATCATCAACAAACCGGGACGCCTGACGCCGGAAGAGTTTGAAAAAACGAAGATCCACACGATTGTAGGCGCCGAAATTTTGCAGCGTGTCGCTTTCCCGTATCCGGTTGCACCGATCGTTCGCTCGCACCACGAGCATTGGGACGGAACGGGCTATCCCGATGGGCTGAAAGGCGAGCAGATTCCCAAGGGTGCGCGAGTGCTGGCGGCGGTTGACTGCCTGGACGCGCTGGCATCGCATCGCTCCTATCGCGGCGCCATTTCGCTCGACGCCGCCATGGAAAAGGTCGCTTCGCAGTCGGGAACGGTGTTCGATCCGAAGGTTGTCGAGACCCTAAAGCGGCAGTACCGGGAACTGGAACTGCTAGCGCAATCGGATTCGACCGCGCCGGAGGACATGGCACTGCCGGTCGTTCCCTTGGAACCGAGCCTGGAACCGACCACTGCGTCGGAGTTGGCCGCTGCGGTTAGCGGATCGGCGAATGAAACAGACTTTCTTTCCTCGATCGCTTCGGCGCGCCAGGAAGCGCAGACGATGTTCGAGCTTAGCCAGGACTTAGGCAACTCTTTGAGCCTCGGCGAAACTCTCTCTGTACTCTCCGTGCGTCTGCGCAAGATGATTCCTTACGATTCGATGGCGGTCTTTCTGCTGAAGAACAACAGGCTCGTTCCCGAACTTGTCAGCGGAGATAACTTCCGACTGCTTTCATCCCTGACGATTAACGTTGGCGAAGGGTTATGCGGCTGGGTCGCCGAAAAACGCAAGCCCGTCATCAACGGCAACCCGGAAACCGAGGCCGGTTATATCGCGGACCCCGCGAAATTTACCACGCTCCGCTCAACCCTCGCCGTACCGCTCGAAGGAATCAACAGCGTGGTCGGTGTGCTGGCCATGTATCGTGCCGAACGCGAAGCTTTCTCGGCGGACCATCTGCGCATTCTGCTCGCCGTCAGCTCCAAAATTGCACTTTCGGTTGAGAATGCGCTCAAGTATCAGCAGGCGGAAGACTCGGCCACCACCGACTACCTGACGGGATTGCCGAACGCCCGCTCGCTGTTCGTCCATCTGTCGCGCGAGATCTCACGCTGCCGCCGCACCGCGACGTCGCTCGCTGTCATGGTCTGCGATCTGGATAACTTTAAGCAGATTAACGATCTTTATGGCCATCTCGAAGGCGACAATCTGCTCAAGGCGTTTGCGGCCAACCTGAAAGAAATATGCCGCGGATATGACTACGTCGCCCGTATGGGCGGCGATGAATTCGTGATCGTTGCTCCCGGGCTGAACCAGGAAGCGGCCAACGACAAGGCCAGCCGTCTGCATCAGTTGGCGGTTGAATCGGGCCGCAAGGTTTCGGGGCGTGACCTCGTCGGCCTCAGCGTGGGAACGGCATTCTGTCCGGACGATAGTTTTGACGTCGAGCGCCTTCTGGCCGAGGCCGATCGCCGCATGTACTCGATGAAAAAGCTGCATCACTCCGAGCCCACAACGGATCGCGATCCGAATTCCGCGGTTGCCCGCGCGCGCAGCACGACGGTGAACTAGGACAAACGGATGCGAAGCACATCACTGTCGAAGACCCTGTTCTGGAAAATCCTCCGCCAACTGAGTTCGATCGCGGCGCTGGTTCTGCTTGGCGGACTGCTTTCGGCCACGCTGGTGCGCCTGGCTCCGGGCTTCGATGCCGACGAACGGCAGCTCGATCCCAGCCTGAACGCCGAGAGCGTGCGTGCGCTGCACGAGGCACACGCGGGCGAACACAACATTCTCGGGTTTTACATTGGCTACCTTCGCGGAGCAATGCATGGCGATCTCGGTATTTCCCACGCGCTCGGGCAACCTGTCCAGAGCTTGCTGCGCGAGCGCTGGCCGGTCACCGTTCGCGTGGCGGGAATTGGACTGTTACTCGCGTGGCTAATGGGTATGACACTCGCCCTCACGGCGTGTCTTTGGCGATTCCCGGCTTACGAAGTTCTCGGCATTATGTTGAGCGGAGCTTTTCTCTGCATTCCCGCGGCGGTGTTGGCGCTGCTTTCAGTCATTCTCAACGCCCCCGGATACCTCGCCATCGCGCTGATTGTTTTTCCCAAGATCTACCGCTATTCACGCAACCTGCTTGCCAAGGCCTACGCTCTGCCGCACATCACGGCCGCCCGAGCCCGTGGAGTTGGCGAGATTCGCATTCTCGCCTGGCATGTGGTCCCGCTTGCCGGTCCGCAGATGATCGCACTGGCCGGCGTCACGATCAGCATCGCCCTCGGCGCGAGCATTCCGGTCGAATCTCTATGCGGACTGCCCGGAATCGGGCAACTGGCATGGCAAGCGGCGCTTTCGCGCGATCTTCCCTTGCTGGTCAATCTTACTGTGCTGGTTACACTCGTAACCTTGATGGCCAACTCCGCCGCGGATGTAATGAACTTTGCAATGAACTATTCGTTGAAGCCGCGTGAGGTATAGACGCGGCAGGACCGCTGCATGAATCTGGCCCGCAAGCTGGCGTGTATCGTGACACTCGTAGTGTGCACGATGTCGCTCGCCGCGAATTGGCTTGCGCCCGCAGGTTACGCTACGCAGTTTCGCGAGGCTCCCAGCGCGGCTCCATCTCGCCAACATTGGCTTGGCACCGATGAAGTCGGACGCGACCGCTTCGCTCGCGTGCTTTACGGCACGCGCATCTCTCTACTGCTCGCTCCCGCAGCGGCGCTGGTTTCGACCGCGTTGGCCGCGCTGGTCGGGGGGCTGGCCGGATATCTTGGCGGAACCTGGCTGCGCCTGGCCCGAGGCTTCACCGACCTGTTTCTCTCTTTGCCCTGGCTTTTCCTGCTGATTACCGTGCGCGCGCTTCTGCCGCTGAACGTTTCTC
>PMSZ01000170.1 GCA_003168235.1 Acidobacteriaceae bacterium | reverse complement strand
CATAAGCCAACCTACATCGGAGTGTAGGGGCGGGAAAGTCCACTCAAGTAGAGTCTCCGTATCGGCCCCGCCCAAGTTAGCTTTCGCCCAGGTTGGCGCCCAAAGAGCGGGCGCGAACCTGGGGCACCGAGCTCTACAAGCGATCAGGGATGTTCGCCTGTCACTGACGATTTACCGGGGGTTGTGGACGATCAGGATCATTCCCGGACGCAGGGTGGCGAGGTCGCGGTTGTCTTTCTTCAGCGCTTGGACGGTGGTGTTGTAGGAGCTGGCGATCGAGTAGAGCGTTTCGCCCTGCTTGACCTTGTGATGGACCACTGCCGCGGCGGCGGGGGTTCTGGCAGTTGGGGTCCCGGAAGAACGCCCGCTCTTGCTCGGAGTCTTGCTGCTGGCTGTCTTTAGGCTGCTGGCGCGGCTGTTGGCATGCCTGTTGGCGGCTTGGGTTTCTCCGCGGGGCGCGACGGGCAAGTGGAGATACAGAGTTTTTCTTCCCGCCAGGCTGTCGCCTTTAAGGCGGTTCCAGCTGCGGAGCATTTTTTCGGAGACGCCGAAGTTCGCGGCGACGGTCGCGAGGGTGTCTCCTTTGCGGACCTTGTAGTGGGTGGTAGCGCGCGCATAGGTGCTGGTGTCGGCTTGCTTGCCCGGGGCAATGGGGATGATGAGCCGCGTCTCGGAGCCGGGCGTCGGCTCAGGCAGCGCTCCGCTCTTCAGGTCAGCAGCGGGAAAGTCGTTGGCTTCGGCGATGGCCTTCGGCGTGGTGTGATAGGTGCGGGCGATGGAGGCCAGAGTTTCTCCGGCTTGAACTTTGTGGTAGCGCCACCAGACGCGCTTGTCGGCGGGGATTGCAGCGACAGCGGACTGGAATTTTTCGGCGGTACCGGCGGGCAGATGAAGATCGAACTTATTATCCTTATCCGAAAATCTTGAGTCGGCAACCCTCGAGTCGGCGAATTTGGGAGTGGTCATCCGCAGCAGACTCGGGTTCAGGTCGAGCAAGTCGTCGGTGGTGGCGTCGACGCACTCGGCGGCGAGGCGGAGATCGATGGGATAGTCGATTTTGACGGTGTCGTAGGGAACGGGCTTGTCTTTGATGACTGAATCCAAACCGTATTGGCTGGGATTCTTCGCCATAATGGTAACGGCGACGATGATGGGAACGTAGTTGCGGGTTTCCTTGGGCAACACGTTGCGGCGGTAGAGTTCCCAGAAATCGGCGTAGCCGGTGCGCTTGACGGCGCTCTGCACGGTTCCGGGGCCGGAGTTGTACGCGGCCATGGCGAGATACCAGTCGCCGAACTGATTGTAGAGATCTTTGAGGTGATGAGCGGCGGCGCGGGTGGCTTTTTCGGGATCCTGACGGTCGTCAATCCACCAGCTGCGTTCGAGTCCGTAACCCTGGGCGCGGCTGCCCATGAATTGCCACATGCCACGAGCGCCGGCGCGGGAAACGGCCAGGGGATGGAATCCGGATTCGGCCTGCGCCAGGTAGATGAGGTCCTGGGGCACTCCCTCTTCTTTGAGCGTCCGGCGAATCATATCTTCGTAGCGGCCGGAGCGGGCCAAGGCACGCTCGACGGTGCCGCGTCCGCGGGTGGAGAAGTAATTGATGAAGCCGGCGACCTGGTCGGTCATCATCAGCGGGAGATCGGAGTGCGTACTCTTGATCTCGGCTTCGGCTTTGGCTTTGACGTTCTGATCGACCGCCGGAGTCAGTTCGTTCGCTTCGTCGATAGGCGCTGGTTCGGACTTCTGTTCCGCGAAGCCGTCGCCCTGCTGCAAGGCGGCGAGTTCGAGGCCGTTGACGCCATCGAGCAGGCGGTCGAGTTCCTTTTCTAAACGGTCATCTCCGGTGTCTTCGGACTTGAGATCGAATCCGCTGCCGAGGAGCAGGTTGAAGGCGTTGTCGAAATTCTGTTTGGCGGCTTCGAGGTGTCCAGCCTGGTAGTTGTCCTGTCCGGCCTGGTATTCCTTTTCGATGCGGGCGATCAGGTCGGCGACGGGATCGGCGTCGGGCGATTGCGGTTTTGCCTGGGATTCGGGGGCCGGTGCGGCTGCCTTCTGTTGCGGCGGAGCAGGGGGGCTGCTGGCCCTGGCGCTGCTGGCATTGGTAATGGCCGGTGCGTTGGCCTGGGAAGGCGGCAGAAAAGCTGCTTTCTGGGTAGTCTGACAAGCGAGAGTCGCCGCCAGCATGATGGCCAATGCTGCGGAGACGACGGTCGCGAGATAAGAGTGGGAAGAAACCCTCATATTTTCAGAAGCTTACTGAACAGCCTCCCATGGCGAAAGTAAGTTTTATCTATGTTGAGATGGTACTATCGCAAAATTCGTTGGGTCAACGCCACAGAAGGCACGTGGACCTGGTTACTTTAGAGACTGGCTGGGGATGTTACCGCAGCTGGGCTGGACGTGGCAACGAGTGTTTTTGTGGGCATTTGTGTCCGGGTAAAGCGCCGACGGCTAACGGCTAGGCGAGTCTTTTTGGATATCGGCGTCATCGAAGGGAGAAATCGAAGGGACCCTATGAAAGCCATACAGATCAAGCAAACGGGCGGGCCGGAGGTGATGGAACTGGTGGAGTTGCCGGCTCCACAGGCGAAGGCGAATGAGGCGGTGGTAAAGATTGCAGCGGCGGGAGTCAATTTTATTGACGTTTACAACCGCGAGGGGCGCTATAAGGCGGCATTGCCGCTGGTTTTAGGACAGGAAGGCGCGGGCGTGGTGTCGGCGGTCGGCTCGGAGGTGAGCGGGGTTGCGGTGGGCGATCGCGTGGCTTACACAATGACGCTTGGCAGCTATGCGGAATATGCGGCGGTTCCGGCGGATCGGCTGGTGAAGATTCCGGCGGGCGTGAGCGACCGCGACGCGGCGGCTGCGATTTTGCAAGGGATGACGGCGGAGTATCTGGTGTATGACACGTATCCGCTGAAGAAGGGCGAGACGGCGCTGATTCATGCAGCGGCGGGTGGAGTGGGATTGCTGCTGGTTCAGATGGCGCACAATCTCGGCGCGCGCGTGATTGCGACGGTCTCAACTCCTTTCAAAGCCGAATTGGCGCGGAGCGCCGGGGCCGACGAAGTCATTCTTTACACCGAGTCGGATTTCGAAGCAGAGACGAAGCGACTGACCGACGGTCGCGGAGCGGATGTGGTCTACGATTCGGTTGGCAAAACCACATTTGAGAAATCGCTCAACTGCCTCCGTCCGCGAGGAATGATGGTCTTGATTGG
>PMSZ01000553.1:1623-29578 GCA_003168235.1 Acidobacteriaceae bacterium | reverse complement strand
GACGAAGCTGCCCACCGAAGAAGTCTACGTAACCTGCACCACCCATCAGCAGGTCGCCGACGTGATCCGTAACATGGTTGTCCGCGGAGCGCCGGCCATTGGCGTTGCCGCAGCCATGGGCATCGCACTCGGCGTGCAAAACTCAAACGCCGAGAACGCCGCCGGTCTCAAGAAAGATTTCGACCAGATCTGCGAAATCATCCGTCAGACCCGGCCCACCGCCGTGAATTTATTTTGGGCAATCAGCCGCATGCAGCAGAAATTCGAATCTCTCCGCTCGCGTCCGATCCCACAAATTAAACAGGCGCTCGTCGAAGAATCGCACCGCATGCACGCCGAAGACATCGCCGCCAACCAAGCCATGGGACGCCACGGTGCCACTCTCATGCCATCCAGCGGAGGCGTGCTCACTCACTGCAATGCCGGAGCCTTAGCCACCGCCGGTTACGGCACCGCTCTAGGCGTGATCCGCGCCGCCGTGGAAGCCGGCAAAAAAATCCACGTCTATGCCGACGAGACGCGCCCCTTTCTGCAAGGCTCGCGCCTCACCGCCTGGGAGCTGATGAAAGACGGCATCCCCACCACTGTCATCTCCGACAACATGGCCGGAGTCATGATGCAGCAAGGCAAAATCGGAGCCATCGTCGTCGGCGCCGACCGCATCGCCGCCAACGGAGACGTGGCCAACAAAATCGGCACCTACACCGTAGCCATCCTGGCCAAGGAGCACGGCATCCCGTTCTACGTGGCCGCGCCGATTTCCACCGTCGATCTCGCCACGCCCAACGGCAGCCAAATTCCCATCGAGCAGCGCAACAAAAAAGAAGTTACGCACATCGCTGGCCGGCAAATGACACCCGATGGAGTCGAGATCGAGAATCCCGCCTTCGACGTAACCCCCGCAAAATACGTAGCCGCCATCATCACCGAACGCGGCATCGCCCGCGCGCCGTATGAAGAGTCACTAAGTGAGCTGGTACACGAGGTTCAAAACCTTCGCTGAACCGATTTATTGTGCCCAGTTGTCATCCTGAGCGCAGCATGGACTTCACAAAGTGAAGCCCATGCCGAGTCGAAGGACGCCCTACTCAACAGCTAAGTTTCTAGCTTCCTCAGGCATTCTTCCGAAACCGGCACCCCACCTCAGAGAATGTAAAGAATATTTGACATCAAGTAATAAATTATATACATTACGTCATGAAAACCAGACAAGGCAAGGAGCCTTCTATGTCATTTCGTGAAAAAAGTGCTTGGATCTCTCTCCTGACGATGGCCGGCATCTACGGCCTTTACTTCTGGTCGGTCATCCATGACGGACCGCAGGTCGGCCGCTTCCACTTCGGCAAATTGTTGGGGACGATCATCGCGCTGGTGGTTGTCCAGATCGTGTTGCACATTACAGTCGCCATTTTCGCGCCCGCAGAAGCGAAAGCGCCGCGCGACGAACGCGACAAACTCATCGAGCTCAGAGCCATGCGAGTCGCCTATTCCGGGCTCGCTACCGCGGTCGCCTTTGCCTGCTTTTTCGGCGCGCTCAATCCTCCCATCGTTTTCAATACGAATGCTCTGCTCTTCATTCTGGTGACAACCGAGATCATGCGCAGCGCCTGCCAGATCATCCAGTACCGGCGGGGAGCCTGACATGCACACCATTCGCCGCACCATTACCAATGAGATCAGGCGGCTGCGCTTCGAGCATGGCGAGATGACGCAACAGCAGTTAGCCGAGAAAATCCACGTCACGCGCCAGACCGTGAACGCCATCGAACAGGGGAAATATTCGCCTTCACTGGAAGCCGCATTCCGAATCGCCGCCGTCTTCGGCGTACCGCTCGAAAGCGTATTCCACTACTCCAGCGACGAATAAGCGTCTTCGCCGTCAACGACGAACTGGCGGGCCAGACAGCGCGCAATAAGCGGTTTTAGTCCTTAGGTTCGCAGCCGTCTTTCTTGCCGAAAGCCAGTACGCCAATGTCCGTTATGCCGAAATAATTGAAGACGCCCTTGCCGATGTGGCCGTTGTTGGCGCGAGCCGTGAACACCTGGTAGGCACAACAGTCGCCCTCACCCGACACATAGGTGAAAGTTACAGTCATAAGCCCATCGACCACTGTGAAATATCCGCCATACGGGTTCTGCTGGCCGTTCACCACGGCTTCGCCGCTGTGCGTGAAGCCATAGCTGCCATCGTCGGTCAGAGAGATGCAGTACGTGCCGTTGTCGCGCTGCGACTGGGTCACCGTCGCCGGCCAATTGCCGGTGTAGCTCTGCGCCATCGCAGCGCTGGTCGTAAGGGCAAACGCCGCAGTTGCCAACGCCATTGCAATGAATTTACGAATGTGTCTGGTCATTTTCCCGCCTCCCAACGAAAGTTGTGGTCCCCGCTCCATGAACGTACCTGAGGAAGGCTCAGCAGTTGTCTTGAAAATGTAAAACCATTGTAAAAACTCTGATGGCTGGCCCTGTAGTAGCCGCACTATCTTGTTGCTCTTTCTTGCTACATGTTTTGCGCAATTCTGGAAGGCCGGCCCGACACGGTTATCCGCGCAGAGTGTGGGGTTTCTGCGCTCGTTCACGCAACTCCTGGCGCGACTGCCTCTCGTTTGGCTGGCAGAAGCACTAACAGGACGACTCCGATCACAAGGAATGCGATCACATCAGTAAAGTTCCTGTGGACGCCATGATTCCAGGCTTCCACGGTTTGAATGGCCATCACCATGCCATGGGAGATGTGCCACCAAGCTGCTAGAGCAATCATCGAGCGATGCTCAGATGGTCTCCTTGCGGCTATGAGTAAAAAGACCCCGACCGGAACAAAAAAGCTCAGAAACATCGGATGGATCTCGCTCTTCCCCTCCAAAAGCCAGCTGGAATGCCGCAGATCCATATATAGAAAATAAATTTGGGCCAGATTCAACAGTCCGACGATCACCAGGACGATCTGTGTCAGGCGTTCTCTTTTCATATTGACCTCATTATTTGAGCGACCAGTTACGACCTGCGGACAGTCTCAACCCCTGACCAAGTCCACGCCTNNCTGCCCCATCCGACAAGAGGCGGAACGTAGGTCAGGAAACCGTTTACAAGGGTCAAAATTGCACCCGCGATGATATTCGCCAGCCGGTTCGCTCTAAACGGAAGGAGCCGACACGCCACAATCATGGCCATAGGTATTTCCATCAAGACCGCTGAACCCGCCAGAGCCCATGGTGGGAGATGTGGGGCGTCGGTTAGCTTTAGCGAGCCAACAATTTCCCACAGGGCAAGCACGTCCGCATACAGGTAGTTCAATAACGCGAAGATCCAAAATAGAGACAACCGCTCCTTGGTGTCATGCATGTCAACCTCCTATGGAAGAGCAATGCAGGATCTGAGTTGCGCTCCTGCGCTCCATACCGTGCATTTGAGCACTTTGAGAATACGGGTGAGAACTTCAAAAGGATGCAAGGTACGAGGGAGTATCCGAAAATTTCTGTGATCGAGATAAACTCATGCGAGGTTCGGCCAACCAAGCGATAACTTTTGTAAGGCGATTGCACAAGTACGGGCGCTTCTCGTTCGCGTTTGGGCGGAATGAAGTGTTAACTCTGATGTTTCGCCAATCGTCGTTGTCTTCCCATATCCTTCAGTAGACTGTTCTCATACCTGACAACACCAATCTAGCAACTGCATCGCTTGCGTCTTTTTTGGGCACTCATCCGTATTACGAGTATGGTGGGCGCGACCGCACTATCGCTGGAGGGGCTTGTGGCAGTGGATGCGGATGTGGTCCGGCTTCGCCGAGGCGACCTGAACGCTCTCTCGGAACTGATTGCCCGGTACCAGAATCGGCTGTATCGGTACCTGCTGCGCATCGTGCGGCAGCCCGCCGAGGCGGAAGACCTGTTCCAGCAAACATGGTTGAGAGTGGTCGAGAAGATTCGTTCCTTTGATGCAAGTCGCAATTTTGACGCCTGGCTGTTCACGCTGGCGCGCAACCTGGCGATCGATCATTTGCGCCGGATTCATCCGCAGAGCCTTGACGAACCGCTCGACGAGCCGCTCGCCAACAGCGGGCATAGCGAAACCGTGGCGGACCGGATTCCGTCTAAAGACCACACGCCGCTCGATCACGCGCTCGCGGCCGAGCGCCGAACGGAGATCAGCGAAGCGATGGCGGGGCTGCCGATGATCTATCGCGAAGTCCTCACACTGCGGTTTGAGGATGAGATGAAGATTGAGGAAATCGCGCAGGTTACAGCGGTTCCGGTATCAACGGCGAAGTCGCGGCTGCGGCGTTCGCTGGAACAATTGCGTTACGCGCTCGAAGCGCGCTATCCCGGAGGTACATGGCAATGGCACTAGCAATGAACGAGCACGACAAGATTCGAGAACTGCTGGCGCTGGCCGCAGCCGGCGCGCTGACGAGCGCGGAAGAAGAGCAGGTTGCGGAGCATGTGCGGTCTTGCATCGCCTGCTCGAACGAATTGGAGGCCTGGCGGCCGATTGCGAGCGAACTCCGCCGATTGCCGACGCCGCAGCCTTCTTCGTGGCTGGTGCAGGCCACGCTGGCGCGTGCGGAGGCGAAGCTCACCGAACAGGCCGAGCACGATTGGAACCGCCGCGTAATGATTGTTGTCGTGGCTTTTGCGTGGCTGCTGACGATTGCGAGCTGGCTGGTTTTCCACTTTGTGAGCGGACGTTTCGGGAGCTTGCTCGGGCCGCAGTTCAGCCATACNNTGGATCAGTTTTGCCGCGTTCACTGCGCTAGGGTGGCTCGCGGGAGGGGTGGCCGCAGTGCTGCTGGCAATCCGGCAGCGCGGCGAAAGGAGGCTGGCATGAGCCGCTTCACAAAGGAATTGCGGGTGATTCCAAAGGCAGCGTGGATCGTTGCATGGTTCGCCAATTTGTGCTTCACACTGCCGTTGTTCATCTTTGTTGCATCAACGGATCGGGAAGTAAGCAAATGGCCACGCTGGGGACAAGCGCTGTGCGTGTGCGCGATGTTCCTGTTCATGGTGGCTCTGGTTGCGCTGATCGGATACGTCTACGGCGACGCGAAGCGGCGGCAGATGCGGTACGTAATGTGGACGCTGCTGGCGATCTTCGTTCCTCATGGGATTGGGATGATCTTGTACTTCATTCTCCGCGACCCTCTGCCGAAGCCGTGCCCCGGCTGCGGGCATGTCGAAAAGGCAAAATTCCCATTCTGTCCGCGCTGCCGCACTTTGCTGCAGCCACCGTGCCCGAAATGTGATAAGCCCGTTGAGCCCACTTGGGCAAATTGCGCGTATTGCGGACAGCAACTGCCCGAGCCGGCGACGCGAGCTACACAAAATCCCTCTGTGGCGACGTGACGCCGTGCGCCTTCGTGCGATTTGCGGTCCGAGATTGACTGGTTTCGCTTCCTCCGTTTGTTCGACACCGGTGGATTGATACTTGGCGAAATCAGAGATTTCACGCAGCATCGGGCAAGAAAGGACGGGGGAATCTCTATCAACTACGTGACCCCGCGACTGAAGCGCGCGCGCGGGGACACCAGCTTCGGCCGCCCCAACCGAATCGCTAGATTATTTGACACTCGGCCTATAATACAGTCTGAGGCCTTAACTGGCGCCAATAGCCCCTTAAGGCAATTTGTACTTTGCGTCAGTGATCGATCCAAGCTATTGATTCCAAAGAGATGGCTGTAGCGCGTTACCGATAACTGATTTAGATTGAGGAGTTTGGAAGTAAGCCCTTTGCAATGAATGCTTTAACCAAAAACAGGGAGGGGGGGTGGGGGGTACTCCCTACAGCACAATTCCAGCCTCAATCCCGAATTCTTCGCCCCAGCAACCGGCCTGAGAATTTCAATCCAATCGAATTTCGGCCCATCGAATTTCCGGTTCACCGTTTTAACTTTCAGCATTCGAGCAACTGACAACCGTTGCAAAGAACTTCATGCGCGTAATCATCGCGGGCGGTGGCACCGGCGGACACGTTATCCCCGCTCTGGCCATAGCTCAACAGCTAAAAAAACAGTTCGCCGCCGAAGTTCTTTTCATCGGCACCGCTCGCGGCATCGAGACGCGCCTTGTGCCGCAAGCAGGATTTCCACTGGAGTTAATCCAGGTTGGCGCGCTGAAAAATGTCAGCCTGCTGACTCGCGCCAAAACGATGTTTGACTTGCCGCGCGCGATCGCAGCCTCTTCGCGAATGCTCACAGCTTTCGATCCCGAAGTTGTGATTGGCGTCGGAGGCTACGCTTCCGGACCGGCCATGGTCGCCGCGATTCGCCGCCGTCTTCCGACCGTGGCCTTCGAGCCCAACGTTGTTCCAGGATTCGCCAACAGAATGATCGCCCGCTGGGTTTCCGGCGCCGCCGTGCACTTTGAAGAGACCTGCGAGTATTTTCCGCACTGCAAAGTAACAGGCGTTCCCGTGCGCGCGGCGTTCTTTTCAATTGCGGCCAAGACTGACGGTTCGCCCACCCTGCTGGTTTTCGGAGGCAGTCAGGGCGCGCGCGCCATCAATCAGGCGATGATTGAATCGCTGCCCGGATTGCGCGCCAAGGTTCCCGGCATCCACATCATCCATCAAACCGGCCGGCGCGATTATGACTACGTCCTCGCCGCCTATCAGCAGTCGGGAATCTCGGGCGAAGTCCACAAGTTCATCGACGATATGCCAGGCACGTTCGCGCGCGCCGATTTGCTGGTCTGCCGCTCAGGTGCGAGCACGGTGGGCGAAATCACGGCTGCCGGCAAGCCGGCAATCTTTGTGCCGTTTCCCGCTGCGGCCGATGATCATCAGAACGTGAATGCCCGCGCATTGGAGCGCGCAGGCGCGGCTGTCGTCGTCGAAGAAAGCAATCTGGGCGCAGCATACCTGGTCGAAACCATCGCGACTTTGATCGGTGACGCACAGCGCCTGCAGAACATGTCAGCCGCAGCCAGATCGCTGGCGCATCCGCGGGCAGTCGAAGAGATCGCCGACATGGTCGCGCAGTTGGCTAGCGGCGACGGTGCTTCAGTTTGAGTTGTCATGCTGAGCGAAGCGAAGGACCCCTATTCCCGCCACAGAGTTTTGGGAGAGGTAGGAGGCCTTCGCTCACGATGACAATATGAATGTGCGCTCCGCGCTCCCTGCGAGCTCGGCGGCGAAATGATCTATCATCACTTTTCGTGTTCGCCAAAATATGTTTGCCAAAATTCAGCGTATTCATTTCGTCGGCATCGGCGGCATCGGCATGAGCGGCATCGCCGAGGTACTGCTGAATCTCGGCTACCAGATTTCGGGCTCCGATTTGAGAAATTCCGCGGTCACGCAGCGTCTGGCCGCGTTGGGCGCGACGGTTTTCGAAGGCCATGCTGCCACAAACATTCACGGCGCGGATGTCGTCGTCACCAGTTCCGCGATCGCAGTCGAAAATCCCGAAGTTTCCGAAGCGCGCCGTTTGCATATTCCCGTAATCCAGCGCGCCGAGATGCTCGCTGAACTGATGCGGCTGAAATATGGCATCGCCATCGCCGGCATGCACGGCAAAACCACCACGACTTCGATGGTCGCGTCCGTGCTGGCCGCTGGCGGCCTCGATCCCACGGTCGTCGTCGGAGGCCGCGTCGACGCGATGGGTTCGAACGCGCGTCTCGGCAAGTCGCAATACCTGGTTGCTGAAGCGGATGAAAGCGACCGCTCGTTCCTTAAGCTTTCGCCGATTCTTTCCGTGGTTACGAACATCGACCGCGAGCACATGGATTGCTATCGCGATATGCGCGACGTTCGTCGCACGTTTCTCGAATTCATGGAGCGCGTTCCGTTTTACGGCATGGTCGTTGGCTGTAACGACGACGCGGCGCTGCGGCGCTTGCTGCCGCGCGTTCATCGGCGAGTCACCACCTACGGAACCAGCGTCGGATCCGATTTCCTCATCCAGCCAGGCTCGGTGTCGGCGGCCGGAGAACACAGTCCCATCGTTCGCTTTCAAGTCGCTTATAGAGAAAAAGACCTGGGCGAATTCACGCTGCATGTGCCGGGTGCGCACAACGTGCTGAATGCGACGGCAGCGATTGCCGTAGGCACAGCGCTTGACATTCCCGTCGATCAGATTCGTTCCGGCCTCGATTCTTTTCGCGGAGTCGACCGCCGCTTCCAGCTCAAGGGCAATGCCGCCGGCGTCGGCGTGATAGACGATTACGGGCACCATCCGACGGAAATCCGCGCCACCCTCGCCGCTGCCCGCCAGTGCGGATTTCGCCGCGTGCATGTGATCTTTCAACCGCACCGCTTCAGCCGCACCCGCGATCTGATGGATGAGTTTGCTACTGCATTCACCGATGCCGACACGCTCTGCCTGCTCGACATTTATCCGGCCAGCGAGAAGCCGATCGAAGGCATCACGGCGCAGGCGCTCGCCAGCCGCATCATCAAAGCAGGGAAGCCGGTCGTCGAGTACGCCCCATCGTTTTCTGACGCGGTCGCTTCGGTGGCAGCACAGGTGCAAGCAGGCGACATGGTGCTGACTCTCGGCGCAGGGAGCGTATCGCAGTTGGGCCCGATGATTCTGCAGAAACTGCTGGCCGAGTGACAGATCGTTGCTGCGTTGTACAAGACACTTTTTGTCGTTGACCTTTTTGGATGGCCCTCGTCAAACATTCATGCCGCGAGGATTGATCATGAACACGAACAAAGTCGCTTATTGGATCGCTCTTGGAGCTCTGGCGCTGGGATTGGCCAGCGAGTACCAGCACGGAAATTTCGCTTCCCTGCATCGGCTTGCCGATCGCAGCGGTTCGATCGTATGCAAGATTGCAACGCACGCACAGCGGACTTTGGCGTTCGCAAGCGTTCTGATGAGCCGCGACGGCACCTCAGCGCGCAATCTGGTGGCCTCTATCGACGAAGCCAACACGGCGCGCGTCCAAGGTGAGATCCAAAGAGACCAGGCGCGAGTTCAAGCCACACTGGTCCGCGACCAGATTCGGGATCAAGCCCGCGCTCGCGCCGATATACTTCGCGCACAAGCTGACATGCGGCGCGCGGAAATCGAGCAGGTCCGGTGGAGCGTTCGATCGCAGAATGGATCGGCCGCAACACGCAACCGCAGCGTCACGATAGCTTGCCCGAAAATGTAATCGCTGTCCGAACCAACTTCGCACTGTCTCAATTCGCGAAAACCAGTTATAGTGTTTCTGCTCAGCGGTTTTCTGTCGACAACTGACTCGAACGAGTGGCGCGGAAATCAGGTTCTACCGCCGTGCAGGAAGACTTGTATCCTCTTCCTGACGATTCTGACCACCGGATTGCTGAGCGTCGCGCTCCCGAGCGCGGCTCTTTCGACGACTCACGTCTCGTCGATCTGGAAGCGGAACAGGAATCGCCGTTTCTGCGCGGACAAAAGCGCGTCTCCGTTCGCCGTGGATCCCTTCCCAAGAAAACTGCCAACCGGCTGCTGTGGAGCGTAATCGCGCTCGCCGCTCTGGCGCTGGTAGGAGCGGCTGGCTTGAGCATCTACCGCTACGGCAAGCATTCGTGGCGTTTCCGCATCGACTCAAGCGATCAGATTGAAGTCGCCGGCGCCGAACACGTCGCGCATGCGCAAATCATGGAAGTCATGGGTGGAGACATCGGACGCAATATCTTCTTCGTTCCGCTCGCGCAGCGCAGACAGCAGTTGGAGCAAATTCCATGGGTGGAATCGGCGAGCGTAATGCGCTTTGTGCCCAACCGCTTGCGCATTGAGATCCATGAACGCACGCCCGTGGCTTTTGCCCGCATCGGCTCCCACGTTTCGCTGATCGACGCCGGCGGCACGCTGATGGAGCTGAGCCCAGGCGGCAAACATAGGTATTCGTTCGCCGTGATAACGGGCATGAGTGGAAGCGAGCCGCTCTCCACGCGTGCGGCTCGAATGAAGAATTACAACCAATTAGTTCGCGAGCTTGATTCGAGCGGCGCGCGCTATTCGCAGGAACTGAGTGAGGTGGACCTGAGCGATCCCGAGGATGTGAAGGTGCTTGCCGCCGATTCGAATGGCCAGGTGCTGGTCCATCTAGGATCGGGGAATTACCTGCAGCGTTACAGAACTTACGTGACGCATGCCCAGCAATGGCGGCAGCAGTTCGAAAAACTTGACTCGGTGGACTTGCGCTACGACGGTCAGATTATCGTGAACCCGGACCTGGAAGGGATAGCACGCCAGCCGTCTTTGACGCCGGCAGCGGCGAAAGCGGCGGTGGCGGCGGGAGTGAAAACCGCCGCGATCGTGAATTACGAAAAATACGTAACCCATCCTGTGCCAGCGCTTCCCGCGAAACCTATTCCGGCGAAGAAGGACTCGAAAGCCAAAGCAAAAGCCGGGACGAAAGCAGGCATTCGTCATGTTTCGGCCAAGTCGATTTTGGCGAAGCCGGCTGCGTCTAAGCCAAGCCCGGCCAAACCGAACACGGTCAGCCAAACGCCGGCTAATCAGTCCTCAGCGAATCAGGGATCAGCAAAACCGGCCGCGGGAAAACCGGGTCCGGCAAGTCAATTGCCGGCTGGTCAAGCCGCGCCGAAACCGAATGGAAGCACTTCGCCCGTGGCGACGGCGAAGAATACGGGGACGCCGCCTGCGGGTTCATTGCCGCCATCAAGGGCGACAACAGGACAGAAAAAACCCAGTGCTGTCATCCCGAAGGAGTCACCACAGTATCAGCAGTAATAGAAAGTAACGACCATTAAGTAGCGCATTTATGCCGAATCATGAACCGAATTTCATAACCGCGATTGATGTAGGCAGCGCCAAGACCAGCGTCCTCGTGGCCGAGATAGGCGAGAGCGGATTGCGTTATCGCGGCCACGGCATCAGCGAATCCCGCGGCCTGCGCAAGGGCGTAATTGCCGAACTTGATAAAGCCATCAGCAGCATTCAAAAGGCGGTAGAGCATGCGGAAGACGTCGCTGGCATCCCCATCGAACATGCCCTGATCGGCATTGCCGGCGCGCACATTCGTGGAATGAACAGTCACGGCGGCATCACCTTCGGCACGCGGTCGCGCGAAATCGGCCGCGACGAAATCCGCCAGGCGGTGGATAAGGCGCGGACCGTACCGTTGCCCGCCGATCGCGAAATTCTCCACTTGCTGCCTCAGGAGTTCATCCTCGACGGTCAGCCGGGCGTGAAGGATCCGACAGGAATGATGGCCACCCGCCTCGAAGTGCGCGTGCACATTGTGACAGCCGCTTCGGGAGCCACGCAAAATCTGGTCACGGCGGTGAATCGCGCCGGCGTTCATGTCGACGATACGATTTTTGAGCCGCTGGCTGGCGCGGATTCTGGGTTACGCTCGGACGAACGCGAACTTGGCGTCTGCTACGTCGATCTCGGCGCGGGTTCGTGCGATCTGATCGTGTTTCAGCAGGGAGCGGTCGCGCACACGGCGGTCATCCCCATTGGCGGCGACCACTTCACCAGCGATCTCTCGGTCGGCATGTGTACCGGGTTGTCGGATGCGGAGACGCTCAAGAAGAACTTTGGCAACGCGGTTCCGACGTTGATTCCGGAAGGCAACGAAGTCGAAGTTCCGTCGGTCGGGGACCGGCCCTCGCGCATGTTGCCGCAGCGCTTGGCGGGCGAAATTCTTGAGCCGCGCGCCCGCGAACTTTTCGAGTTGCTGCGTGAAAACCTGCGCCACGCCGGCGTTCTCGAACACTGCATCGCCGGTTTCGTGCTGAGCGGTGGCGCGTCGCGCCTTTCGGGAATTCTCGACGTAGCCGAATCGGTGCTGCGAAAAGCCGCGCGCCTGGCGTGGCCGACTCCGATGGCGAAGATGCCGTCGTTTCTGGCCGAGCCCGAGTTTGCCACGGTGTTGGGGATGGCATATTACGGCCACCGTGCCCGCATCGCTCGCGGCCTGCAGGAACCGGGTTTCGGTTCACGCATGAAAGCGCTGTTCGCAGGAAAGGGCGCCTAGCCAAAATGGTTATTGTTTTTTTCCGAGAACTGGGAACTGGCAACTGAGAACTGATTTCCGAGGTGAGTTATGACTGAAGACAACGGACTCCGCATTTGCTTCAACGAAGAAGCGCGCAACGACGCTCGCATCAAGGTGATCGGCGTGGGCGGCGGCGGCAACAACGCGGTTAATCGCATGATTGACTCGGGCATGGAACACATTGAGTTCATCGTCGCCAACACCGACCTACAGGCTCTGCGCATGTCGCGCGCCGCGACCAAGATTCAGTTGGGAGTCAAGCTGACCAACGGACTCGGCGCGGGCGCCAATCCGGAAATCGGCCGCAAAGCCGCGCTTGAGGATTCCGACAAAATTATCGAAGTCCTCGAAGGCGCGGATATGATCTTCGTTACCGCCGGCCTCGGCGGCGGCACCGGCACCGGCGCCGCGCCGATCATCGCATCGCTCGCCAGTGAAATGGGAGCGCTCACCGTAGCCGTGGTGACCAAGCCTTTTGCTTTTGAAGGCAAACGCCGCATGCAGCAGGCCGAGCGCGGTATCGCCGAGCTCATGGAGTCCGTCGACACCACCATCGTGATTCCCAACGAAAAATTGCTGGCTGTCGCGGAAAACGCCGGTTTCTTCGAGTCCTTCCGCATCGCCGATGACATTCTGCGCCAGGGCGTGCAGGGGATCTCCGACATCATCACGATTCCGGGCATTATCAATCGCGACTTCGCTGACGTGAAGGCCATTATGGCGGGCATGGGTTATGCCGTAATGGGCACTGCTACCGCTTCCGGTGAGCATCGCACCGTAGAGGCCGCGCAACGCGCGATCGCTTCGCCGTTGCTCGAAGCCGGAGCGATCGACGGCGCCCGCGGCATTCTCATCAACATCACGGGATCGAATTCGCTGAAGTTGGCTGAAGTGCAGCAGGCTTGCACCATCATTCAAGGTGCAGCCCACGAAGACGCCAACATTATTTTTGGCGCGGTCATGGACGAGAAGATGAAGGACTCGGTCAAGATCACGGTGATTGCGACCGGATTTAAAGAAGCTGAGATGCGTCGTTCGCGCCGGCATGAAAGCTTCGATCCGGTGATAATTTCGCGGGAAGCTTCGCGGCAGCGTTCCTACGAGGCTTCGCGCGACTTCGACGATCCCCAACCAGCCCCCGAGCCGGAGCCGGTCTTCGAACCGGAACCCGCGTTCGAGCCAGATCTCGGGCCGATAGCTTTTCAGGAATCTGCCACAGTCGGCGTTTCGCACGCCGCCGAAGTGATTTCTCTCGACGGCATGCGATCGAGCGCGCCCAACTATCAGACGGAGGACCTCGACGTCCCGGCATTTTTGCGGAAGCGCAGCGAAATCATGTAGGGACATTCCCGGTTTCACGGTTTCAGAGTTTTTCAAAGTCTCAAGGTCTCAAAGTCTAAAAAAGTTAGCACTCGATGCCACGCGATCTTTCCTTGAAATTTTGAGGCCTTGAACTCTTGCAACTCTGAAGCTTTGCTGCTCCATGACCACGGCGTACAACCAGATTGCCGGGCAGAGCGTCGAGCGCCTCGCGGCCCTCAGCGATGGCATCTTCGCCTTCGCTATGACCCTGCTGGCGCTTGATCTGCGCGTGCCCGCGCTGGAAGCCATACACAACGAGCACGATCTGTGGCACGGCCTGACCGCCCTTTCGCCGCGGCTCATCATGTACATGATGAGCTTTCTGACGCTGGGGATTTTCTGGGTCGGTCAGCAGACCCAGCTCAACCATCTGGAACGCTCCAATATTCGTCTTTCGTGGATACATATAGTGTTCCTGTTTTTCGTCACGATTATGCCTTTTTCGACCGCGCTGCTGGCCGAATTCACCGTGTATCGAACTGCCCTGCTGGCTTATTGGCTGAACATTCTGTGTTTGGGAGCTGTGCTGTACGCTAGTTGGGGTTACGCCACGCGCTCGGGTCTAGTGAAGGACGACATTGTGCCCGAGGTACCTGCGGCAATCAAGCGCCGCATCGTGATGGCGCAGTCTTCGTACGCCTTTGGCGTGTTGCTTTGCGTGTTCGGAACCTACTGGAGCATCGCGTTCATCGTGCTGGTGCAGCTCTATTACGCGCTTGCGCCACGCCTGCCGAAGTGATCTCCGCTTTGCTGTTTGCTCCACTTGGTCATAGCCCAAGCCCTCGCCCTCAAGCTTCCATTTATCTGGCCGATGCAATCCCTGACAAATCAATAGGGAGATCGTATGCATCGGGGAATCGCCGCATTGGTCATTAGTTGCTTCTGCGCGAGTCCGTTCACATCAGCGCAAGACTTCAAGATTCTTGACCGCGAAGTAGCCCTGCACGGATTTGTCTCACAAGGGTTTGTCTACACGAATACCAATAATTGGCTGACGATGGATAGCAATCAGGGCAGCCCAGGCATGACCGAGTTCGGGTTCAACTTATCGACCAACGTCACCGATAAGCTCCGGGTCGGTGCACAGCTCTATGACCGCAACCTGGGCCAACTGGGTCAGTACCATCCTTCTTTGGATTGGGCCGTCGCCGATTACCGTTTCGCGAGCTGGTTTGGGATTCGAGGCGGCAAAGTCAAGACCGCTCTGGGTCTGTACACCGATACTCAGGATCTGGACTTTCTGCGGGTGTTCGCGCTGCTTCCGCAGAGCATCTATCCGACCGACCTGCGTGACGCGACCATTGCTCATCTAGGCGGCGACATCTACGGCAGCATTTCTCTCAAGCGCCGTCTCGGCGATCTTTCCTATACGGCCTATGCTGGGCATCGAAGCGACAGTATCTACAGCGGCTATCCTTACCTGCTCTCGCAGTTCGAAACCATTTTTACCAGCTTCGGAGGGCTTCAGTATGGCGCCGACCTGCGCTGGCGAACTCCGATGAAGGGGTTGTTGATTGGGGCCTCGCGTCTGAATCAGGACACCGAAGGCAAAGGCACGAGTGTCAATCAACTTAATCGCGGTGGGGGCCGGATTCCATACTCCGAGTCTTCGAAGTCGGACTGGACCAACCAGTATTACGGTGAATACAGGGTGAGCAAATTACGGATCGACGCCGAGTATCGCCGTTATTTGCGGGACGAGCTGATTTTCGGCGCCACATCGGAAAACGTGGACGACGTTCGCGGATGGTATGTCTCCGGCGCCTACCGGGTGGCCAAACGGTTCGAATTCGGGTCCTACTATTCGCACTACTCAATAACGTCGATCACCTACGGCGTGCTCGCCGGTTTACTACCCAACCAGACCGACACCAGCCTCCCCGCCAATCACGTCTACGACAAAGTTATCTCGGGGCGAGTGAATCTTAATCGGTTCTGGAACGTTAAGGTCGAGGGCCACTTCATGGACGGCTACGGGAGCAGTACCTATCCGGACGGGTTCTATCCGCAAGTGAACCCGCAGGGCTTCAAGCCGAATACGGACGCCCTCGTGGTTAAGACGGGCGTTAGCTTCTAGGAGCCGCGATGAAAAGGAGCCGAAGACGATGAAGCGTCCGATAGTGCTCCTGGTTGCTGCTGCCTCGATTGTCTTCGCTTCGACCCATTTGCTCGCGGACGATCTCAGGGTGATTGCAAACTTTAGCGTCAGGCCAGACACCATCTCAGACAGCGATCTGAAACACATCTTTCTGGAAGAGAAGATTTCGCTTGCAGATGGCGATCACGTCGAACCGGTGCTGGAGAAAAACGGCCCGACCCACGCCACTTTCCTGCAAGAGTATCTCGGCATGAGCGAAGACGATTTGGAGAACTACTATCGCACATTGTTGTTCACGGGCAGAGGTTCGCAGCCAAAGGTGCTTGGATCGGATGCGGAAGTGGTGGCGTACGTGGCCCGCACGCGTGGTGCGATTGGCTATGTGAGCGGCGCAGCCAGGGTGGAAGGCGTGAAGACTCTTGCCATCTGGATTCCCGGCAGGGAAAGAGCACTGATTACGCGGGTCGAGCCGTATTATCCGGAGACGCTGAAACAACTTGGAATCAGAGGAACGGTGCGCCTGCGGATACTCATCTCGGCGAAGGGTAACGTCGAGGCGGTGGAGTTGTTGGGAGGCAATCCGATTCTTGGCGAATCGGCTACGGAAGCGGTGAAAAAATGGGTCTATGCCGCAAGCAAGTCACGGACGGTCGCCGAGGTGAGCATCGCATTTTGATGAACCCCAATACTTTGCAAATCACTTCGGCCCTGTGATTTTCTGCGCGGCGATCCACCCATCGATCTTCGCTTCCAACAAATCCAGCGGCAGCGGGCCTTGATCAAGCACCGCGTCGTGGAAGGTGCGAATGTCGAATTTCGCTCCCAACTCCTTTTGCGCTCGCGCGCGCAGCTCGAGAATTTTCGTCTGCCCCATTTTGTAGGAGAGCGCTTGTGCCGGCCACGCGATGTAGCGATCCACTTCCGTATTGATATTCTCGTCGTCCATCGCCGTATGCTCGTGGAAGTAATCGACCATCTGCTGTCGCGTCCAGTGCTGCGAGTGCACGCCAGTGTCAACCACCCAGCGCACTGCTCGCCAGATTTCATTCTGCAGTCGCCCATATTCGCTGTAAGGGTCCTGGTAGAATCCCACTTCTTTTCCCAACCGCTCGGAGTAAAAGGCCCAGCCCTCGGTGTACGCATTCAGATCGAGGCTGAACTTGCGGAACGGCGGCAATCCGGTGAGTTCCTGCGCAATCGAAAATTGCAAGTGATGTCCCGGAACGCCTTCGTGGTAGGCGATTGCCTCTACATTCAGTAGCAACCGCTTCTCCGGCGCATATTCATTGACGTTGATGCGCCCGGGACGAGACCCATCGCCCGCGCCGATCGAATAATCGGCGGGAGGAGCGGAGGCGGCGCGGAAGTCTTCCATCTTCACCACGTCGAGCTTGTTTTTTGGCAGTCGTCCGAAGAGTTCCGGCAGCTTCGTATACATCTGGTCGCGATAGTGCGAGTAGAGATCAAACAACTGCTGCCCCGACTTTGCGTGCAAGTTCGGATCCAGCCGGATGTGCTCATTGAACGATTTCAGATCGCTGAAACCCTGCGCCTTGGCCAGGGCGAGCATCTGGGTCTCGATCTCCGCCACGCTCTTTACGCCCAGCTGGTGAATCTGATCGGGAGTGAAATCTGTCGTCGTCTGGTGACGCACGGCGAAGCGATAGCGCGCTTCTCCGTCAGGCAACGCCCACTCTCCAGGATCGAGACGTCCGTGCGGTGCGTAATCGTCACGCACGAACTTGGCAAATTTTGCGTAGGCGGGTGCGACTTCGTTCCTCACCGCGGCTTCAATCGCGCCGCGCAAACGAGTCCGATCCGCCTGTGAAACTGAATCGGGAAACTTCTGCAACGGATTCGTAAACGGACTCTTGTCGAGCGAATCGTCCGCAATCCCCTGCGCCTGACTCGATACTTTTTCGAGCAGATACTTCGGAGGCATGAGGTGGTCGCGCAATCCGTCGCGCATGTGTCCCATCGCTTCATCGAGCACCCGCGGAATCTGGTGCAAGCGCGACAGATAGTCTTCGTAGTCCTTCACGTTGCGGAACGGCGAATCGAAGGCAAGCGACGCGTATCCAAGGTGAATGCCACCAAACTGCGTTGCCGGCATCTCGTAATCTTTGAACCGCGCGCCGTCAATCCCTTCGCGCAGGCCGCGAATCATGAGTTCGCAGTTCAACTTTTCCTGCTCAGGGAACCCCGTGACATCGATCGCCTCAAAGCGCTCGAGCGCCTGGCGCGTATGTTCGAGATCGTCGGCAATTGCCTTGTCCGAGAAATCGCTCAACCGATCGTTGTAGCGGTTATCGCCGACTTGGGTGGCAAATTCAGGTTGCGTGCGCAGCGTGTACTCCCACTCATCGGCGAGCAGGCGATTCAATTCGGCGCGGCGCGCCTCGAGAGTTTGTCCGGCGGCGTGAGCGAGACACGTGACGAACACGGCAACTGCAAAAGAGACGATTACGAGCGACGTTCGCAAGATTCGAACCTCCGTTAGCATCATTACTGGCCCCACGGATTCTACAGCAGACCGACCAGCATGCAGGAGTCGCACAGCGCCGACGACTGTGCAAAATGTTGCACGATCCCGGCGCTTCGCAAGGTAATGGGCCGAGCCATTACCAAGGTGTGTGACCTCATCGCCGAATCCCGCTAAATGCAACTTATTCATCTAGTTATCGCCAAGATTCCGGGCAACGGAGGCTCACACTTTCCGGTTGCGTCAAACCGTGTAAATCGCCTACTATCGGACAGTTGCAGGAAATGGGCGCCAATAGCAGGTGAATTGGCGAGACTCTTGCATCTTAATCATCAAGCCGATAGGTAGCTTAAGGACTGACTTGCTTCAAAATTGGCTGAGTATCTCTGGGGATGGTGACGTGAAGTTTAGGGCCTGCTTTCTTCGTCTTGTGTTTTTCTTAGGATTGGCAATGTTGCTGGAGGCGAGTGGCAGCGCCGCTAGCGTCAATCCCAGCGCTCTCACTCCACCGCACAAGAAGACCCGCGTCACAGAAAGTCAGCACGCGAAGAAGCGCATGCGCACTCTGGCGCACAGCCGCGCCCCGCATTCGGCAACTGCCAGCGCACATTCCGCGGCCGCGCATTATTCCAGCAGGTCCCGCCATCATTATTACGAGCGTTTCCACACCAGTTCGTTCGCATCGGATATCACCGAAGGCGATGTCACCGCCGGCGAAGACCCCGTTGTTCGTCAGGCCGCAATCGACGCTCTCGGCAACATGAATGGCACCGTCGTCGCGATCGAGCCGACCAGTGGACGCGTGCTCGCCATGGTCAACCAGAGACTCGCGCTCTCCAGCGGCGCGCAACCCTGCTCAACGATTAAGCTTTCCGTGGCGCTCGCCGCGCTGAGTGAAGGCGTCATCGACGAGCAAACGCCGGTTTCGCTGGGTGGCCGCAGCCGCATGAATCTCACCGAAGCGCTGGCGCACTCGAATAATGCGTACTTCGAAGCCGTGGGACGCAAGCTCGGTTTCGAAAAAGTACAGTACTACGCGCACCAATTTGGACTCGGCGAACTCGCCGGCTACCACATTCCTTTTGAACAGTTGGGTACGTATCCGGAAGAAGAGATCCCTGCAAAACTCGGCGGCGTGAGCAAGATGTGCTCTTTTGGCGAAGGCATTTCGATGACTCCGCTGCAACTAGGGGCGCTGGTCACGGCAATCTCGAATGGCGGAACTCTTTACTACCTGCAACATCCGACCACTCCTGAAGCGGTAGCCAATTTCCAGCCGCGCATCAAACGCCATCTCGATATTGAGCCGGTAATTCCCGAGCTTTCCGACGGCATGGCCGGAGCCGTTGAATACGGCACGGCTCGCAGTGTGCGTTTGAACTTTAATGAAGAATCGATTCTAGGCAAGACCGGCACCTGCTCCCACGCCGGCACCCGCTTCGGTTGGTTCGCCTCCTACGCAAACACCGACATCGGACGCATAGTTACGGTAGTCTTTCTGCAAGGCGGACGTCCCACCTTCGGCCCCAAAGCCGCCGAAATCGCCGGCCGCATGTACCGCAATCTCTACGACCACAACTTTTTTGTAGCGGGAACAGCGGGATTCACTCCAGCCGAGCCGGTTCAGAAGGCAAGCAGCGTAACGCAGCAGCAACAATAATGCCGCGCTAGCTTTTTATCTCGTCCCGTGCCACTACCCCGTCCTTGATATAAACAATGCGGTGTGCGTATTCGGCGATGTCATGCTCGTGGGTCACGAGAACGATCGTATTCCCTTCGGCATGCAGGCGATCGAATAGCGCCATGATCTCGTTGCCGGTTTGCGAGTCGAGATTGCCGGTCGGCTCATCGGCCAGAATGATCGCCGGCTTATTGACCAGGGCGCGGGCAATCGCCACGCGCTGGCGTTGTCCGCCGGAGAGTTCATTGGGCTTGTGGCTCATGCGCGATTCCATGCCGACCGAGGTCAGTGCGCCCTTGGCGCGCTCGGTGCGTTCTTCGGATGAAACTCCGGCATAGATCAGCGGCAGCTCCACGTTGTGCAGCGACGTGGCACGTGCCAGTAGATTGAAGGTCTGAAACACGAAGCCGATTTCTTTATTGCGAATGCGGGCCAGTTCGTCGTCATCGAGTTCGCTGACGAGTTGTCCGTTGAGCCAGTACTGGCCTTTGGTGGGCGAATCCAGGCAGCCGATCAGGTTCATCAACGTCGATTTGCCGGAACCCGACGGTCCCATGATAGCTACATATTCGTTGCGCTGGATGCGGAGGTTAATGCCGCGCAGCGCGTGCACCTGCTCCGATCCCATGTCGTAGCTCTTCCACAGATCTTCGGTTGAGATCATGTAGGAATCAGGCCCAGCCCAATTCGCCGGTCGATCGATTGGCAGTACCTCGGCAGTTGCCATCTTGGTCTCCTTTTCGGAATCGGGCTCTGGCACGCACGCTCCTAAGTGGCCGTTCTAATTGGACGTTCCAACCGGGCAGAGGTTAGACGCCTTCCTGTTGTGTGGCGAACACTCTTGTCCACCGCCCTTGATGTCGTTTTGAACTAACTTCCCAGCTAACTGCTTTCGTCTTCCTTCTTCGGGGCAGAATTGTCTATTTTGACACTCGTTCCCGGCTTCAGGGTCCGCAAAACCTTGTAGCTGCCGGTGATCACTTCGTCATCTACCTGCAAGCCTTTGGTGATCTCGATATCGGTGGTCCCGCTGATGCCGGTTTCCACCGGAACAAACTCAGCTTTCTTCTTGCGGATCACGAACACGCCCTGTATCTCTTCTCTCTGCTTCGATGCTTCCGCCGGAGCGCTGGCAGCTTGTACGGAACTCTTTCCTGCATCCTTGGGCACGAGATCGGCCTGAGTGCGGACGGTGAGCGCCTGAATCGGAATGCTCAGCACATCACTTCGGGTCGCGGTCGTGATCTTGGCAGTCGATGAAAGGCCCGGTCGCAAGTCCGGCGGCGGATCGGTAAGCGTCACCACGACCTTGAAGTCCTTGGCTTCTTCGCTGGTCGAACTGGCTTGCGAAGTAGCGACACCGGTGGAGCGCACGATGGCGTTATCGCCGATTTCGCTAACCACGCCGTGAAAGACCTGGTGCGGAATGGCATCGATGGTCACGTCGGCGGGCTGGCCGAGGTGCACATTGACGATGTCGGTTTCATCGACCTTGACTTCGGATGTGATCACGGACATATCGGCGATCGTCATCAGCGTGCTGCCCATGGAATTCTGAATTCCGATGACCACAGTCTCGCCTTCGCGCACCGGAAGATTGGTGATGACTCCGTCGAAAGGCGCTTCGTAAGTGGTTTTTTGCAACACGTCGACCACACGAGTAAGGTTCGCCCGATTCTGCGCGATGTGCTGGTCCGCCGAATCCTTCTGAGCCTTGGCTTGGGCGACGCGGGCCTCGGCCTGTGCCAGTCCCGCATTAGCGGACTCCCACGCAGCCTTCTTGACGTCGTAGTCCTGCTTGGCGATGAGCGCCGCTGTGTACAGTCCCTGCGCGCGGTCCCAGTCGAGCTTGGCGTGGTTGGCGTCGGATTTGGCGCGGTTCAGGTCAGCGAGCGAGGTCTTCTGCGCTGCGTCGGCCGCAATGGCATCCGTTTCCGATGCCTGCACCGTGGCGCGAGTGGCATTCACGTCGGCCGAGGATTGCACATTTTCAAGCTGCGCCAGCAATTGGCCTTTCTTCACTCTTTCGCCTTCCTTGACGTGCAGCTTGATGATCTTGCCAAAGGCGTTGGCTCCGATGTTGGCGTAAGTCTTGGGCTTGATTTCACCCGATGCGCTTACCACCGACGTCAGACTCTGCTTTTGTACTTTCCCGGTTTGCACCGTGACCAGATTCTTCTGACTCTGGTACACCGTGACGCCGACGATAATTCCTACCAACAGGACGGCGCCGGCACCGATCAGGGCTTTTTTCCAAGTCTTCATAGCGAGGTTTTCATAGCCAGATCTTCTATAACAGAAGTCTTCATGCCCAGAGCTTCCAAGCCGAATTCTCGGGCCTCTCATTGCTAGAACCGTCCGCCACTTGCCGGACGTTCCGTACAGGCCTTTCCCCGCTGCGGCTACCGACGGCGACAAAGAAACCGTGGTGGCATATGAACAGTTACGTTCAGCCGAGGAGTAAAGTTCCCAACTTCAGTCGAAACTGGGCCGCGGCCCGGCATCGCTCCGGTGGGCTTGCGGAAGCGATTCACAGGGCACGAGTTATTATATCGCGGCGGCGGTCGCGACAGAAGTCTTGCCGAACTCTGGCGCACCACCTCGGCAACCCCCCAAAGCCCAGTTTGTCTCTCGCTCAACCGCAAGGTGCGGATTCTTAAGGGATTTAAGAATCGTATTCGGCAAAGAAATCTTTTCTCGCCAGGCCACTTCTTCTTGCCTTGTTGTATCCAATAAACATAGAATGAGGCGTCCGTAGTTTCTGTCGAGGTAAGCCTTCCTATGTTCTCCTCTGGGTCTCGAAGTCCGTGGTTGGTTGGGGTATTTGCGGGCGCCATGGCGTTCGGTTTTGGCTTGCTTTCCCAGGCGCAGGCCCAGGATGCAACAGGTTCGAGCAACAACACTTCGGCTCCCGCCCAGACCGACCCTCTTAAGCGTCCGATCCCGGAAAAACAGAGGAAAGCTAACGCCAAGGCTCTCAAGATCGAGTTGAGCAAGACCTACCGGAAGTGGCTGGACGAAGACGTACGTTGGATCATCACCGACGAAGAGCGGTCCGCCTTCATGCAGCTTTCGAACGACGAAGAACGCGACCAGTTCATCGAGGCCTTCTGGCAGCGCCGCGATCCCACGCCTGACACCGAAGAAAACGAGTTTAAAGAAGAGCATTACCGCCGCATCGCTTACGCCAACGAGCACTTCGCGGCTGGCATTCCTGGTTGGAAGACAGATCGCGGTCGGATTTACATCGTGTTTGGACCAGCCGATGAAATCGACTCTCACCCCTCCGGCGGCAGCTACGAGCGTCCCATGGAAGAAGGTGGCGGCGAAACCTCTACTTTTCCGTTTGAGCAATGGCGTTATCGTTACATTGAAGGCATCGGGCAGGAAGTGATCATCGAGTTCGTCGATACCTGCATGTGTAATGACTATCACATGACGATGGACCGCTCGGAAAAAGATGCGTTGAAATACACTCCGAACGCCGGTCTGACCATGTACGAGCAATTGGGAATGGCGAATAAAGCTGACCGGTTCAACGGCGGCAGCGGCATTGAGCAACTCGGCAAATCTCCATTCAACAACGATCTTCAGACCAAGGAATTCGACCGCCTGGAGCAGTTTGCCAAACTACAGGCGGCTCCGCCCGTGAANNAGAATCACGAGCGACACGGTGCTGGTTCCCATCACGATTCAGATCAAGAACCGCGATGTCACTTTCCAGAGCAAGGACGGCGTGGAGCGCGGCACCGTCAACATTTTTATGCGTGTGACGACGCTCACCGGCAAAATCGTGCAAACGGTTGAAGAACCCGTGCAGATTGACGTGCCGGCCGAACTGCTCCAGAAGACCGCCGAGAATTCTTCGGTGTATTGGAAAGCGATTCCTCTGCGCATCAGCCAGAATCGCTACCGTCTCGACATCGTAGTGAAAGACGTGAACGGAGATCGTACCGGGAGTTGGAGCCGTGCCATTATCATCCCGGATTTCAGCGAAGACAAACTGAGCAATTCCACCCTGATCATTGCCGACCAGATGGAACCGGTCGCAAGCAAGAACGTAGGCACGGGCAATTTTGTCATCGGGGCCACCAAAGTACGTCCGCGCGTTGCGTCCTCCGATGGCAAGCCGATCTCGTTCAAACGCAATCAGAAGTTGAATTTCTGGATGCAGGTTTACAATCTCAGCGTCGACGACAAGACGCACAAGCCCTCGGCCACCATTGAATACAATGTGACCGACTCCAACAACAAGGCCGTTATCCACACTGTCGAGTCCACGGACACGATGGGCAACGTAGGCGACCAGGTCACCCTGCAGAAGACGCTATCCGCCGCCAACCTGCAGCCGGGCTTGTACAAGATCGAGATCAAGGTGAACGACAATCTTTCCAAGCAGACGCTGGATCCGACGGCAACGTTTGCTGTGGAGTAAACTCCTCCACGCACGAGAAACACGTGACGTGGAAGATGTAATAGGCGAAGAGGTAAAGGGCGGGATGTTGCGCAGGCTCGGGTTCATCGTCGTCGTCGCGATGGTCGTAGGCACAGGCGTGCCCGCTTGGTGTGGAACTGTGTCCGGCTCGATTGCGGGCGAAATCTCGGGATACGTTCGCGATGCCGGCGGCGCCCCGCAGATGGGCGCGGTGGTAGAAGTACTCGGCTCCGCAGCGCAGGCTCTGAAAGTCTTCACCGACGATCGCGGATTCTACTCTGTCGCGCGTCTGCTGCCCGGAACTTATAGCGTCAAGGTAAGTGCCCCGTCATTTCTGCCTTCATTGCGCGAAAAGATTGGTGTTCGCGCCGGCGCCAGGCTGATGGTAAACATCACGTTGACCACCCTGTTCGAGGCCATCCAATTGGTTCCTGTCCGCAATACCGTGGACGACGACGACTGGAAATGGACGCTGCGCTCGGTCGCCAACCGCCCCATCCTGCGCGTGCTCGCGGACGGCACTACCGTAGTCGAGTCAGGTGATCACGATTTGAAAGGCAGCGTCAGCTTTCTCGCCGGCTCGCCGGAGCAGGGTTTTGGAAGTTCCTCCGATATGACGGCTGGGTTTGTCATGGAGCGTTCTCTTTTGTCGACGGGAACCCTGCGACTGAACGGCAATGTCGGGTACGAGTCCGACGGCCAGGGCATTCCCTCGGCGGTTCTGCGGACCACCTACACCAACCGTTTCAACGGGATGTTTGAACCTTCGATGGCGATCACCGCCCTGAAGCTCAGTCCGCAGGACCCCAACAACTCTCCCGGCGGCTCGCTGCAAGCGTTGTCCGTTACTAGTTCCGATCGCATCGTTCTTGGCGACAAAGTCGAGCTGAAACTTGGCAGTGAATTGCAGACCATCCAGTTTATGGGGCATGTCAACGCTTTTAAGCCCTTCGGCTCGGCTGATCTGCACCTCTCACCGAATACGGTGGTGGAATATCAATACGCGACTTCGATCCCTCGTGCGGGATTGGAGGACCGGCTCGCTGACGGCCTTATGGGCGACAATAGTCTGGATTCGGCTTCGGCCGACTTGAGCGAGACCGCGCCGCGCATGAGCATCACCGGATTTTCACCCGCCGTAGAGAAAGCTCATCATCAGGAAGTCTCGATCTCCCGGCGCGTCGGCAAGAACAACATGCAGGTAGCATTTTATGCGGACAGCATTGCCGATCCAGTGCTGACTGGCGTCGGCGAAATGACCGGCGAATCCGGAGACGTGTTGCCCGATGTGTACTCGGGCACGTTCAGTTATCAGGGAAGCAACTACTCGACAAACGGGATGCGGGTCGTACTGCAACGCAAGCTGCTGTCCGATCTGACCGCGACCCTTGATTATGCCTATGGAGACGCGCTCGATCTCTCTCGTCCCGACGTGCAACTGCAGGATGCGCGTAATTGGATCCACGCCGAGCGCCGTCAGGCTGTCGCAGCCAAGTTCAGTGGAGCAATTCCCAAGTCCAAGACGCGCTGGATCGCCTCGTATCGTTACACCGGCGGCCGGATGCTCACACCAGTGGATGAATTCAATACATCAGCTGGCGCTGCGGGTCCGTACTTGAATCTCTGTATACGGCAACCTATTCCTGCAAACTTCCTCGCCGGTCATATGGAAGTCCTCGTCGACGTCCGCAACCTTCTCGCTCAAGGCTACGTACCGGTGATGGCCCAGGACGGACAGACTGTCTATCTGGTGCAGTCCGCGCGCTCGGTGCGCGGTGGCGTGGCGTTCAGTTTCTAAATCTGTGTTGTTTTCAGTGGCGGCTCGATTCTCGCGTTCGTCCGTTTAACGAATTCTTCCCCGGCTCCTCTCGTGAACGTTCGAGAGGAGCGTTTTTGTTGCGGCCAACTAGCGAGTGTTCCTCCTCCTCCGCGCGCGCAAACTGGAGTAGACTTCCACACATATGGCACAGAAAACTACATCCACAGCCACATCGACAGAGAAGCGCTCGACCGCGCGGACTCCCGTCCGTATCCCGGTCAAGGTCCGCCACGATGGTAGCGAATCCGAAGGCCTGACTCGCGATCTGAGTTCATCGGGGATTTTCCTTTATACCGACACGACGATGAAACCCGGTTCCAAGCTGGAGCTGGTCATCATGATCCCCGCCGGCCTGGGCCTGGGGCCTGGCGGCTGGACGCTCTGTGAGGCCTCGGTGGTGCGGGTCGAAGGACCCTCCGAGGACAAAGGTCTGGGTATAGCCGCGACCCTCGACCGCATAGCCCTGATGCCAGAAATCGGCTGATGGGACGAACTGATGGTTCGATGACCCGCGGTTCCAATGATGACTGGCGCGTCATTCAGCCTTCTCCATTAGCAAATTTTCCCCCCGAATGAAAAAGATTGCTTCCCAATGCTCCAGCTTTGGTGCAATAATGTTCCACTTTTGGAAGTGGAGGCGGAGTGGCCGCCTCTCCCAGGTAGGCTGGACATGTGGATCGACAAACTTAGCGACGGCGTTCTCGAACTGGATACGCCGATCGGCGCTCGATACGTACAACCGAATCTCGCGCAGCGCGCGTATCTTATTTGGACGTTCCGGAATTTCTTTTCGCTGCCACAACAAGTGCTCCGTCCGTGGGAACGCCGTTTGATTGACCGGTTGTGGAACGCGAACGAATTCGTATCGTTGTCATCCGCCGCTGGAGGGCACGACCGGCCGGTGATCGGAAGAATCGAGCGACGCGCCTCACCGCAAGCCGATCTCCACGCCGAGGTTCGAGCTGACGTTCTGCCTTTTCGCAAACCCATGTCTGGCTCACAACCCGCCGCAGCCAAACCGGGAAGGGAAGCCGCGTCCGCGTAATCGCTTTGCGCGGCTGCGCTAAAGGCGCGGTCTGATTCGACTCAAATCTACGCTCCAGAAAAATCCACTCAGGCTGTCCCGCGAGGCTGCGCTTAATGTCTCAAGGCTATGGCAACAGAGATTATCGTCGACCGAAATCACAGAAGTGACGGCGGTCGCGCGTCGAGCACCATAAACGCCGATGGTATAATCAGAGTTTGTCCTCACGCAGTCGTTGTTGAGGGCGCGTAGCTCAATTGGCAGAGCAACTGACTCTTAATCAGTAGGTTGTAGGTTCGATTCCTACCGCGCTCACCATCTTTTCAATCACTTACCGGGGTTGATGTTTTGGGTGTGCCGTAAAGTGTGCCGTAACTCAATCCGGCTACGCCCGTTTCTCCACTGTTGTGTCTTGATCGAGCGCAGCGCGCACGATCTCTAGTTCGGGATGTTGATACTGCATGGCAGTCTTCACATCCCTGTGTCCCATGGTTCTCATAACCGCAGCAAGGTTTCCGGTTCTCTTCAGAATCCGGGTGCCGTAATCATGTCGGCCACAATACAGCACAAGATCTTCGGGAAGCCCAGCCTTTACTCTGGCTTCCCGAAATCTCTTCGCCATTGTGGTGAGATGAGCAGACTCGGCGCGTTTCGATGGGAAAACCCATCCTTCGCGTTTTTCTCCGCACCGTTGTTTAAGAACGTCAAAGACGCGATTGCTCATCGGCACGCGTCTCCTTCCTTCTTCGGTCTTGCTGTCCGGCACGAAGATCACGCGGGTTTCCCAATCCAGGTTCTCGATGCGCATCCGGTAAAGCTCTCTTTCGTTCCGCATGCCGGTATCGCGCATCAAGATGATGATGTCTCGGAAAAGTTGAAGGCTGCGTTTCCGCCAATTGCAGGAGGCAGCGCCGGCCAACAATTTCTTTTCCGCTTCATCGTCAAGCCTGAGTGAACGTCCGTATTCCTTCATCAGTTTGAGTTTCGGAGCGTGGCCATGTCGATCACGGTTATTCCATGACCAGCCACTCCAGCAAGGGACAGACTGCCGACCGTGTCCTCATTCACGTGGACACCGAGTTAGGCGCGAAGGATCTGCTCAACAGCCGCATGGCCTA